>JAXDOO010000083.1:0-9354 GCA_034668865.1 Alphaproteobacteria bacterium | reverse complement strand
CACATCGACATTCTTGAGGTTGTGTTCGCGCGCGCCGCGGATCGAAATCACACGGGCGTCGGCGCGGCGGACGGGTCGCTGGTCGGAGAAATCGGGCATTGCTGGGGGTTAAAGTCCGAATATGTTCAAAGTCAGAACGTAGTGAGAACGCAGGGGTTTTTCCAGGGGTAAAGCCGCCTGCCAGCCCGTCATCCCCCAGTCATCGCGATCGCCCAGAATACCGCCGTTCGCGCTGCGCTCGGCAACAAAATCCCCGGGCAGGGGAATAGCGCGACGACGGCGTTGTTCGTGTACCATCGGGACCTTGTGAGGCGTATCCCGGTTGCGGCCTGATCAGTGACAAAAGGACAAAGGGGATAACCATGCGCGTACGTCTTTTGGCCATCGCATTAGCTGCGCTCGCCAGCTTCACGATCTTCACGTCCACTAGCGCTTCTGCCCAGGGTACGCCGCTGTTCGCGGTGCTGCTCGGCGGCAACGAATGCGATGGCGCCAACCCGCCGCTGTGCCGCCAGGGCGACACGAACGCTTACGGCTCCGCCACTGTCATTCTGGTATCTAGTCCCACGCCAAGGATTTGCTTTGGCATCACCGTCGACAATGTCGGCCCGGTAGAGTTCGCGCATATTCATACCGGCCAGACTGGAATCAACGGGCCTATCTTCATCAACATGTCGCCGGCGAGCATTATCTCAGGAGATCCGAATGCCTGGGCAGGCTGCACGACCACCGGAGTCACGGCTCAGAAACTCGCGCAGATCCGGGCCAACCCCGCCAATTTTTACGTCAACGTCCATACCACGGTGGCGGGAGGCTTCCCGGGAGGGGCCCTCCGGGGCCAATTGTTCTGACAGGGCGCTGATTCAGCCGCTGTTACGGCTCAAAGGGCCATGACAGCGGCTCGCTTGTATGCTAGAACAAAGCAAGAACTACGACCTAGCCACGGCGTCTGTGGACAAGTCGTGCCGGCCTCGCGGCATGCGCAGGCACGGGCTAGGGTGCGCCGACCAGTAGGAGAGTTTCATGGCAGGCAGCGTCAATAAGGTGATCCTGATCGGCAACCTCGGGGCCGATCCCGAGATACGGCGCACGCAAGACGGGCGACCGATCGCCAATCTGCGGGTCGCAACCTCGGATAGCTGGCGCGACAAGACCACCGGCGAGCGCAAGGAAAAGACCGAGTGGCACCGCGTGGTGATCTTCAACGAGGGCCTCTGCAAGATCGCCGAACAGTACCTGAAGAAAGGCTCTAAGGTTTACCTCGAAGGCTCTCTGCAAACACGCAAATGGCAGGACAAGGACGGCCAGGATAAATACTCCACCGAGGTGGTGCTGCAGGGCTTCAATTCCTCGCTCACCATGCTGGACGGGCGTGGCGCAGGAAGCGGCGCGGGGGCCGAGGAGGGCGGCGATTTCGGCTCGCCCGGACCGACAGCTTCGCGCCGTCCGGCGGCGGCCACTGCAGGCGGCCGTCGCGACGACATGGACGACGAGATTCCGTTTTAGCTGCCGCGACCGAGCGCTCGTCCAAGCGCAGTCCCCTGGGATTTCATCCCGTTGTTTGCATTCCCGTTGCGCGGGAATTCCCGCGCGGCCTGCGGATCGGTTGCCGCATGCAAAATTTCCGCTTGACGACATACCGACCAGTTGGTATGTTCGGGTCAATGAGGAAAACGGCCATGCCAAGCAGACCGACGACCAAGATCAAGCAACCGGCGCAAAAGCGGTCCGCCAAGGACAAGCTGCTCGATGCCGCGGTGCATGTGGTCCGCCAGAAGGGGTATGCCGGGACCTCGGTCGACGACCTGTGCAAGGCGGCCGGCGTCACCAAGGGCGCTTTCTTCCACCACTTCGAAAGCAAGGAAGATCTCGCGGTCGCTGCGGCGCAGTACTGGAACGACTTCACCAGCGCTTTCTTCCGCAGCGCGCCGTATCACGCGCACAAGGACCCGCTCGACCGCGTGCTCGGCTACATCGATTTCCGCCGGCAGATCATTCAGGGAAGCCTGCAAGACTATACCTGCCTGCTCGGCACGATGGTGCAGGAGGCTTACGAAACATCGCCGCGCATCCGGCAAGCCTGTGAGACGGTGATCAGCAGTCACGCCGCTGTCATCGCCAACGACCTGGCCGCCGCCAAGAAGCTGCACGTCCCGGACGCGACATGGGACCCGCAGGAACTTGCGCTGTTCACCCAGGTCGTGATGCAGGGCGGCTTCGTCATGGCGAAAGCCAAGCACGGCCCGGAGCTGGCCGAAAGCAGCATCCTACACCTGCGGCGCTACATCGAATTCCTGTTCGGCAGGAATCCAACGACACAGTGAGTTTCAACCAGCAAACAGGAGAGCTGAATCATGTCCAATATCACTCCGTTCCTTTGGTACAGCGAAAAGGCCGAGGAGGCCGCGGCCTTCTACGCGTCGATCATCCCGAATTCCAAGGTCAACAGCGTGACCGCGCTGCCCGTCGACAGCCCCAGCGGGCCGGCGGGATCGGTGAAGGTTGTCGACTTCACGCTGAACGGCCGGCCGTTCATGGCGATGACCGCCGGCCCGCTCGACGACTTCAACCACGCGGTCTCTTTCATGATCGAATGCGAGGACCAGAAGGAAATCGACCGTCTGTGGGACGCGCTCGGCAAGGGCGGCACGTACGAACAATGCGGATGGCTTCGGGACCGCTACGGCCTGTGCTGGCAGATCGTCCCGAAGGTGTGGAAGCAGATGATGCAGGACAAGGACCCGGCGAAGGCGAAGCGTTACGCCGAAGCGATGATGAAGATGGTCAAGTTCGACATTGCCGCCCTGCAAAAAGCTGTCAACGGGTGAGGGGGCGACGATGACACAGGCCGATATTGCGCACGTATTCATACCGCTGATGTCGCTCGTGACCAACCCGCGTTTCGCCCTGTGGTGCGGGCGCGGCCTGAGCGGCACGGTGATCGCCTTCATGCTGATGGACAGCCTCATGAAGCTGCCGCCGCTGGCGATCGTCATCGAAACCATGGGCCAGCTCGGTTTCTATGCGACGCCCGGTCTGGCGCGCGGTCTCGGCATCCTCGGCCTGGTCTGCACGCTGCTCTATGCATGGCCACGGACGGCGGTGATCGGCGCCATCCTGCTGACCGGTTATTTCGGCGGCGCCATGGCCACGCATCTGCACGCCGGCAGCCCGCTGTTCAGCCACCTGCTGTTCGGCCTCTACCTCGGCCTCATGACCTGGGGCGGGTTGTTCCTGCGCGATCCGCGGGTGCGCGGATTCCTTTTTCCCTTCACCAACAAGTGACGAACGCAACCCACGTCAAACCCAAGGAGTTATTATCATGGATCAACAACTCTCCCGCGGCGTCAGCCCGGTTTCCCCGCATCTCATCGTCGCCGGCGCGACCGAAGCGATTGCGTTCTACGAGAAGGCCTTTGGCGCAAAGTTGCTGATCAAGCTCGAAGGACAGGACGGCAAGCTGATGCACGCCTGCATCTCCATCAACGGCTCGAGCGTGATGCTGATGGACGAAAACGTGCCGTGGAAGACGCTCGGCCCGAAGACGCTCGGCGGTACTCCGGTGGTCATTCATCTGATGGTGGAAGACGCCGACGCTTTCGCCGGCCAGGCCATCGCGGCGGGCGCCACGGTTATTCTCCCCGTTTCCGACATGTTCTGGGGAGACCGTTACGGCATCGTGGCGGATCCGTTCGGCCATCACTGGTCGATCGCTACGCCGGTCCGCAACATGACCGAAGCCGAGATCAAGATCGCGGCCGCACAGGCGATGTGCGGCGAGAACGTCCCGGCCTGACGCCGGTCCCTGAACACACAACACCAATCAGAGGAGCAGCAACATGCGAGTCATGGTTCTGGTGAAAGCCACCAAAGACAGCGAAACAGGCATCCTGCCCACGACCGAAATGTTCGAGGCCATGGGCAAGTACAACGAGGAACTGGTCAACGCGGGCATCATGCAGGCCGGCGAGGGGCTGCATCCCTCCTCGAAGGGCAAGCGGGTGGCCTTCGACGGCAAGAACCGCACCGTCATCGACGGTCCCTTCGGCCACACCGGCGAACTCGTCGCCGGCTTCTGGCTCTGGAAGGTGAAGGACATGGCGGAGGCGGTAGCGTGGGTGAAGAAGTGCCCGAACCCGATGCCCGGGCCGAGCGAGATCGAAATCCGGCCGCTCTACGAGATGGCCGACTTCGGCGAAGTCCTGACGCCGGAAGTCGCCGAGCGGGAAGATCGGCTCCGCAAAAAGGTGGCGAGCCGCTAAGCCGGTCGCCGCGCGACTTGGCTGTATAGCCCTGAGGCCGGCGCCCAGCGCCGGCCTTTAGCTCGTCAGCACCGCGCGCACGCCGTCGACCACGAACTGCACTGCCAATGCGGCCAGCAGCACGCCGAGCAGACGTGACAGCACGACATTGCCGGTGATGCCCAAAATTTTCTCGATCCGCGAAGCGGCGAGAAATACCAGGAGGCAGAGCGCAACCACCAGCACGGCCACGCCGATCAATCCGCCCAGCAGCGCAGGCTGGTCGCCCGCGCGACCCGACAACAGCACCGTGGCAGTGATGGCGCCAGGCCCAGCCATCAGCGGAATGGCGAGCGGGAAGGCGGCGATGTTGCGTACGCGCTCTTCCATGGCCTGCTCCGCGGTCGCGGATTGCCGCTGGATACGCACCCCGAACACCATTTCCGATGCGATGGAGAACAACAGCAGCCCGCCGGCAATGCGGAAGGCGGGTAACGATATGCCCACGGTGGCGAGCAGTTTGTCGCCGACCAGCGCGGTGCCGGCCAGAACGCCTGCCGCGATCACGCTGGCCCGGATCGCGACCTGACGGCGCGCGCTACGCGGCATGCCGTGGGTGATGGCTACGAAGGTCGGCGCCAGCCCGATCGGATCGAGCACGATCACCAGGGTGACAAAGGCCGAGATGAGAAAATCAAGCGGCATGCAACGCCACTATCTGCCGTTTAGGCAAGCTCGCAGCAAGCGCGTTTTCCCGGGCGGGCAACTTGAATTTAAGCCTTTGATATCTCGTGTGAAATTTGTCCGTATCGAGGCTGATTTTGGGTAGCCTTAGGGGTCTGAATCAGTTACAAAAAACCCTAACAGATTTCGCGCGAGATTCTCTCATTGTCCGATATTGAAAATCCAAAGCCGGGGGACCACGGGCCTTCGGATCTCCGACCGATTTCGATCACCGAGGAGATGAAGCGTTCTTACCTCGATTACGCCATGAGCGTGATCGTGGCGCGGGCGCTGCCGGATGCGCGTGACGGGCTCAAGCCCGTGCACCGGCGCATTCTTTATTCGATGAATGAGCAGGGCCATACGCCCGACAAGAAATATGTGAAGTCAGCGCGCATCGTCGGCGACGTGATGGGTAAATATCACCCACACGGCGACCAAGCGATTTACGACTCTTTGGTACGCATGGCGCAGGATTTTTCCATGCGCCTGCCGCTGGTGGACGGGCAGGGCAACTTCGGATCGGTCGACGGCGACCCGCCGGCGGCCATGCGCTACACCGAATCTCGTCTGCACCGCGCAGCGTTGTCGCTGCTCGAGGATCTTGACAGCAGCACGGTCGATTTTCAGCCGAACTACGACGGTAATGAAAAAGAGCCGGTGGTCTTGCCGGCGCGCTTTCCCAATCTCTTGGTCAATGGCGCCGGCGGCATCGCGGTCGGGATGGCGACCAATATCCCGCCGCATAATCTTGGTGAAATCGTCGATGCCACCGTTGCATTGATCGACAACCCCGAAATGGGCATCGAGGACCTCATCGAAATCGTGCCCGGACCGGATTTTCCGACCGGCGGCATAATCCTCGGCCGTGTCGGCATTCGTGGCGCCTATCATCTCGGCCGCGGCTCCATCGTCATGCGAGGCAAAGTCGCCATCGAGACCATTCGCAAGGAGCGTGAGGCTATCGTCGTCACCGAAATTCCCTATCAGGTGAACAAGGCCTCGATGGTGGAGAAGATCGCTGACCTGGTGCGCGAAAAGAAAATCGAAGGCATCGCCGACCTGCGCGACGAATCCGACCGCGACGGTTACCGCGTGGTCGTGGAGCTCAAGCGCGATGCCATGGCCGATGTGGTGCTGAACCAGCTTTATCGCTTCACGCCGCTGCAATCGACCTTCGGCGCAAATATCGTGGCGCTCGAAGGCGGCCGTCCGCAGGTGATGAACCTGAAGGACCTGCTGTCTGCCTTCATCGCCTTCCGCGAGGAAGTCGTTTCTCGCCGCACCAAGTATCTGCTGAACAAGGCGCGCGACCGCGCTCATATCCTGGTCGGTCTTGCCATTGCGGTAGCGAATATCGACGAGGTGATTGCGCTGATCCGCCGCTCGAAGGATGCCAACGAGGCGCGCGAAGCCCTGATGGAACGCGAATGGCCCGCCACCACCGCGGTCTCGCTGATCGAACTGATCGACGATCCGCGCCATCGCGTCTCCTCGGCCGGTACCGCAAGGCTCACGGCGGAGCAGGCGAAAGCCATTCTTGACCTGCGGCTGCAGCGGCTCACGGCTCTGGGCCGCGATGAGATCGCCGTCGAACTCGACAAGCTGGCGAGCGAAATCGCGGACTATCTCGAGATCTTACGCTCGCGTCCGCGCATCCAGGGCATCATCAAAGAAGAGCTGCAGACGGTGAAGACGCAGTTCGCCACGCCGCGCCGCACGGTCATTATCGACCAGGAAGGCGAGGTCGATGACGAGGATCTGATCCAGCGTGACGATATGGTGGTGACGGTGTCGCACGCGGGATACGTGAAGCGCGTGCCGCTCTCGACCTATCGGGCGCAAAAACGCGGCGGCAAGGGCCGCGCCGGCATGCAGACGCGGGAAGAAGATTTCGTCACGCGACTGTTTGTCGCCTCGACGCATACCCCCGTGCTGTTCTTCTCCTCGCGCGGCCAGGTCTACAAGGAAAAGGTCTGGCGGCTGCCGCTGGCGGCGCCGCAGGCGCGCGGCAAGGCCATGATCAACATCCTGCCGCTGGAGCAGGGCGAGGTCATCACCACCATCATGCCGCTGCCGGAGGACGAAAAATCCTGGGCCAATCTTGACGTGATGTTTGCCACGACCAAAGGAACGGTCCGCCGCAACAAGCTGTCGGATTTTGTCGACGTGCGCCGCTCCGGCATCATCGCCATGAAGCTGGACGAAGGTGAAGCCATCGTCGACGTGCAGATTTGCACGGAAAAGGACGACGTGCTGCTCACCTCGGCGGAGGGTCAGTGCATCCGTTTTGCGGTTGAGGACGTGCGCGTCTTCACCGGCCGCACGTCGATGGGCGTGCGTGGCATTGCGCTTGGTGAAGGCGATAAGATGATCTCGCTGTCCATCTTGCGGCATGTCGACGTTAGCGCCGAGGAACGCGCGGCTTATCTCAAGCGGGCGAGCGCCGTGCGCCGCAGCGCGGGCGAGCCGGAGGAGGGCACGGCGGACTCCGAGGAGGCCAACGGCGCCATCGAGCTCGGCGAGAAGCGTTATGTGGAGCTCTCCGCGGCGGAGCAATTCGTCCTCACGGTTTCCGAGCGCGGCTTTGGCAAGCGCTCGTCCTCTTATCAGTATCGGACCACCGGCCGCGGCGGCAAAGGCATCGTCGCGATGGACATCCGTGAGAAGGACGGCGCGATCAAGAAGAAAATCGGCCGGCTGGTCGCATCTTTCCCGGTGGAGGAAAGCGATCAGATCATGTTGGTGACCAATGGCGGGCAATTGATCCGCTGTCCGATCAACGGCATCCGCATCGCCGGGCGCGGGACGCAGGGCGTGATCGTGTTCGACACCGCGGAAGATGAGCGCGTAGTTTCGGTCGAGCGCCTCTCGGAGGAGGACGCGGGCAATGGCGAAGAGGCAGCTTAGGCCGGTTTACCAGCCCGCGATCTGGTTACTGGGAACCACATAGATACGGGTGCCGCTGCGTGGGGAGTCGACCGTCTCTGTTTGACGGCTACGGCGTCCGCGGGACTCGCTCGCCGTGGCTTGTTCCACCGCCTGCAGGACCTCCTCCGGCACGCCGCCGCGCGCTCGATCCGACACAGCATTGCGAGTACGGCGGCTATTCTGTCCATCGGCCGGCGCGGCCTTCACTGTCGCGACCACGTCCTCGGCCACGTCGCCATTGTCTTCCTCGATCGCCTTTTGACGCTTGGCTTCGCGCTTGGCAGCTTTCTCCGCCGCGCGCGCGGATTTCGTTTTCTTCGCCTTCGCATCGGCGAATGCGTCAACGCCCGCCGCCACAGGCGCTGTTGAGGCCGCGGCCGGCGCTACAGCCGCATTACGTATGTTTGCAGAAGGATTGGACGTGTCCCGCCCCCCGTCATCGCTGGCAACCGGCGGGTTGGCCGGCGTCACCGATGCCTGCACGGTGGCAGGCGCGGGTGGTGGCGAAGACTGCGGCGGTGGATTTTGTGGAGCGGGCGCGGACCGCTGCGGCACCGCTGTCACCTGTACAGTGGAAGCAGGGGCAGCTTGCGGCGCAGGATTTTGGGGCGCCGGCGCGGCCTGCTGCTGCGGCGTCGCGACGACCTTTTCAACTTGCGGCGGCGGCGCTGCGACGGGCGCCGCGGGCGGCCCGATGGGCTTTTCAACCCGGGCCACGACCGGCGGTTGCGACGCAGGTGTCGGTTTCGGCTCCACGATCGGCTCCGGCGTCCTTACCGTTACCGAGTTGCCTTTGTCCGTGACGATGCGGACCTGGCGCGTACCGCGCGCCGCTTCGATGCGTTGCGCGCAACGCTGGTCGACGTAAGGCCAAGCCTGTTTGTCGCAGAACGACTCATCCGCCGCAGTGGACCCGGTGGTTTCCGGCACACTGGCGGCAACAGGGGCTGCAGGGGATTTCGACTCAGTATCTTCCGGTAGGGCGAGCATAACGCCCGCACCGAGCGCGATCGCGGAGACCGCGAATAACACCGTCATTGAGGGAAAATAAGAACGGTCTTGATGGACCTGCTTCTCCAGGACAGAAAAATCGCGTCGTTTCGACATGAAACTCTCCTGGGGACCGGCCGATTCACCCTCCCTTTGGGTTGTACGCAGCTAACGCGAAGGCTAGCCTTGGGTTCCGACAAGCAGCCTACCTCCCAGAACCCATGACACGAATCGCTCTTTACGCAGGTTCCTTTGATCCGGTCACCAATGGTCATCTCGATGTTGTGACGCATGCCGCACGGCTTTTTGATCGCCTGATTCTTGCGGTCGGGTTGCATCCCGGCAAAGCGTCGCTTTTTACGGCCGATGAACGGATAGTCATGTTGCAGGAATCCTGTACCCCGCTTGCTCGCGCTGCCGGATGCGAGCTGCAATGCATCACCTTTGCTGATCTCGTGATCGAAGCGGC
>JAXDOO010000082.1:0-5604 GCA_034668865.1 Alphaproteobacteria bacterium | reverse complement strand
GTGCCCGGCCGCAACATCAAAAAGCTTAAGGCCAAAGGTCTGCTAACGACGGCGGCCGATCTCGATCAGGCCGGCGATCAATGGTCGGACCTGAGCTGGGATCAGCTTTGCGCGGGCGCCTGCCGCGGCATTGCCGCCTTTGCCCGTAGCCGGCCCGATGTGCGGGTTATCGTGAAGACCAAAGGCCAGACGACGCAAGCGGAGGAAACGACACAACTGCTCGAAAGCGGTGGGGAGCTGCCTACCAATATCAAGATCGTCAAAGGCGGCGATCCGTTCGAGCTGGTCACGCAAAGCAGCGTCGTCGTCGGCTTCAACACGACCGGCCTGATTGAGGCCGTCGCCGCGGGCAAGCCCGTCGTCGTTCCGTGGTTTGGCGAAGTGCATAACGAAACGATGCGCGACATTATTCTCGATCTCGCCGATGCCGTGGACTACGCGCATTCTCCCGAGGAACTGGCGGAAAAGATCTCGGCCCTCCTCGCAGCCGGGGTAACCGTGCCGTCAGAATTGCCGGAGAGTTCCGCCAAGATGCTCCGGCGCCTGGTCGGCAATGACGATGGCGCCGCAAGCTCCCGCGTTCTGCATGCGCTGCATGCGGAAATCGCCGCGCCGCCGCCCGCCTTGCGATAGTCCCGAATACCGGCATAGTGCCGGCCGCAAAACTCCTTTATGCCCAATCCATGAATCTCGCCCGTAGAACCCTTTTTATGCTTTTTCGTCTGATCGCGCGCTATCGGCTGGCGCGGCTGGGCGCTGTTGTTCTGATGCTGACCTCGCGGCGCCTTGATCTGGCGCGCAACGTCGGCCGCGGAGCAAAGCGCTACCGCGCGCTGGTGATGCAGCGTACCGGTTTTCTGCAGGACGTTGAAGAAAGCTTCCGCGAAGGAGGCGATTTCGATGTGATCAGCTGGTCCAGCTTCGCGCTGAAAGCTTTCGCCGCGGAAATCCTCGATCCCTCGCTCGATCACAACAATTACATTTCCGGTGACTCGCGGGTCGAAGCGACCAAAATGGAATATCGGCGCTTTCTTGCCGATCTGTGGCGCCGCTTTCGGACGATGAAGTCGATCGATGTCGTGCTGACCGGAAACTTCGCTTATTTCACCGAGCGCGAATTTGCCGTCGCGCTGGAACAGGCGGGCACGCCTTTCCTTGCGCTGCATAAGGAGAACGTGCGCCCTCCCCGCCGCGTGCAGGAATACTGGTTCACGCTCTACAAGGACCGCCGCGGGAAGTTCGGGGGCCGCAGGATCCTGGTGTATAACGAGATCGAGCGGGAGCTCGAAATATCCGCCGGCGTGATCGATCCGAAGGATGTCGTGGTCACCGGGATGCCGCGGCTCGACAAGCTGCATCGCTGGCGGATCGAGCACGCAGGCCCGGTGAGTGGGCAGAAGCCGCAAATCCTGTTCTTCGCCTTTGCCCGCAGCGACAAGCTCACCGCGATCCAGCGCAAGGCCTCCGCCGGCGTGCCGGGCGACATGGAAGCCATGGAGGGTGAATGGGGCACACTAAGCTGGGGGCGATATTGCGTGGACACGCATAAGGCCATCATCGATCTGGCGCGCGAGAACCCGAATTTCGAAGTGATTGTGAAGTCCAAGGGGCAGAAGCGAAAGCTCAACGACATCCTGCGGATCCTGAGCGACATGAAGGAGGATCTGCCTGCCAATGTGACGCTGATCACGAGTGGCGACCCGTTTGATCTCATCGCGCGGTGCCAGGTGGTGGTCGGGTTCAACACGACCGGGCTGCTCGAAGCGATCGCGACTGGCAAGCCGGTGATCGTTCCGCGCTTTGCGGAAGCGAGCGACCCCGCGATGCAGGACCTTATCATCGACCTGGGCACTTCCGTGGAATACGCCGAGTCGCCTGAGGCGCTTAAGACGATGATTTGCGATTATGTGAAGAAACCGCCGGCGCTTCCGATGCAACTTCCGGCGGAAGCAGCGCGCGTCTTGCGCTACTGGGTTGGGAATGATGATGGCTTGGCCGGCCGCCGCGTGATCGAAATCCTGCGCGCGGAGATTGTACCCGCCCGGGCGACGCTGCCAGGTTAGGCGACAGACTTCCGCTGCCTTCCTATTTCATCGCGCACGGCTGCGAGAACACGCACCGCGGCGGCGCCATCATCATTGCCCACCCAGTTCCTGAGAATTTCAGATACCTCAGGACTCAAATCTGAAGGAATGATAGCAGGACGCAACAGGTGGTCCTCAATTCGCTCTTTCAGATCTTCGGGGGATTCGGCATATTCCACCGCATCTCCGAGGTTGAGGATAAAGGGCTGCAATGCTTCGTCTAGCGCTTCTCCAAAGCGAGGTACGATAACCGGTTTGCCTGCCGCCAGCGATTCCAGATTGGCCGTGGTATTGAACCCGACCACAATCCGAGCCTCCTTGATAAGCTGAACCGGATCGCCACCGCTTAAGATTCGAAGATTGGGGGGGACCGGTCCCAGAACATCGATCACCTGCATGATATCTAGATATTGCTGAGTCTGACTCTTCGTCTTCATCACAACATGCAGGTCGGGTCGTGCCCGCGCCAAAGAAAAAATGGCGCGGTGTGTCTCCTCGCAGAAGTTCCCCCAACTCAGATGCGCGAATTCCGGTCCAGGCGCAATTTTGTCACGCCGATCGAAGGAGAAAAATAAAACGCTGTTATCCGGACCAGCCTGCTCGCCCGCGTGCTCTTTGCGCCAAGCGTGCATCCGATCGAGACGCGGCATGCCGGTAACCGAAACTCTCTCCGGAGCAATAACGCCGCTTGAAATTTCGAGACGCCGCTCAAGATCGTTATACGTCAGTATTTTCCGGCCAGCGAACCGGCCCCGGCGTTTATAGACCGTCTCCCAGTACGCCCACCGGGCCGGAGTAATGCCGTTCAAGTTTTCCTTCTGAATGACAATGAACGGCGTCCCGCTCGCCTCAAGGGCTGCTGCGAATTCTTGTTCCCAGCGAAACCCAAAATTGGCTGTTATCACCGCATCAACGGGGAGATGTTTGCGGAAATGCGACCATGTCACCTTCAAGAAGTCCCGCAACTCGCGCTTCGAGATTTCTGTGTCAGGATCTTTGCGAAGATAGAGATAAGGATCATCAAGTCTGGCCGCCAGGAAAGACCTAGCGCACATCTTCACCAGATAAGCCGGCCATCGAATGATAGAAAAATGCGAGCCTAAACTTTCCTCTGCGTCAGCGGCGATGCCATCCTTCGTTGAATTGAGAACTAATATGCGCCCACCCGTATCTGGACCCTCTGCTCGTTCGGAACACCAGGCCAGAACTCTCGCGGCGACTCGCGGCTGTCGGTAGTCGACGGCGAGCCGCAAGGCCCGCCTTAGCAACTCCTGCTTCGCAGCCTGGATAGATTCCACCATTCGATAACGACTACCGGACAGCTAGACTCGATGCAACACTCGGGCGCGTGCCTTCATGAGGGCCGCGCTCATTCTTTGCAGACGCGGAAACCCGTAGAGCGGATTCTTGTTCGGGCGTTGCAGGCAGGTCAGTAAGTGACGCAGGCCAAAAAGCCACTCATCTCCAGGAAAGCCCGATGGCTGCGTCGGATATTGAAGTTTGGAAGCAAAGGAACCGACCAGCTCGAGCGTCTGTTGACGCTTCGGCGACCGGCGCAACAGATATCGCGCCACCCGAAAATCTTCCTTGCGCCATTGCGGAATCGCGAAAGCCCCCGCGGTCAGCGTCAAACCCAGATGGTCGCTGATCCGCTTCAGTTCTTGCTGCGGTTTCAACACAAGGTCTTCGTATCGTGTCGTGATATCTTGCGGCGACTCGACCTGTTTCATGATTTCAATCGCGTACGTCCAGCTCGCGGCCGCGCGCAGCAAAGGATCTCCGTGCTTCAATACTTCTTCAGCACCGAGAAACATCGGTGTCTTCTTGCCAGCGTCCTGGCCGCCGAACATCGACTGGATGACCGCCCAGGGATTCCGCAACAACCAGACGAATTGCGCTTTTGGAAACGCCCGCCGTATTGCTGCCGCGCGTACGACGTTGTTGGGATTTTTGATGACCAGCCGGCTATCGCCGGCATGCGCGCTCCAGAGCGCGTTCAGCTGGGCGAAGGCGCAAGCGTCAAATTCAACCTCCTCCAAAGGAAGCCGATGCAGCCCAAATGCCTCCTGCCAGAACTCCCGATCCGCGCGGTGGTTGGTTTCCTCCGGCACGGACGATTTTTTCTTGTGCTCGGTGATCAGATACGTTCCCGGACACCGACCGAGCGCTCGCGCTAGCATCTTGGTGCCGGAACGCGGTGGTGCCATGACAAAGATGTGGTCGTCGCGCATTACCTGATCCGCGTGAGAGCTAGTGCCATTGCCTTAGATATCGGCATGCTCCATCGCGCGGTTTTACGAAACGCTCAATGGGGCTGTCATAATCCATTGTCACCTGGAAAGCCTTGGCCGCGCATCTATGATTGCCGCGCTGATTTTTTGCGCCCGAGGAAAACCATACGGTCTTTCTTTGTGAGGCTGCCGAATGCAATAGAGAAAATGACGAATGCCGAAAATCCAATCGCCTCCCGGAAATCCCTGGGGTGGAGTACCAGGATATCCCAACTCCGAGGCAACCGGACCGATAAGCTCCAGGATCTGCTCCCGCACCGGTGATCTGTGCAACAAATACCGCAGTGGCGTAAAGTCGTCCTTGCGAATGTGGGGAACAGCGGCTGCGCCTTCGGTGAAGGCGAGACCAGCAAGCGCCGCAATGCGCTTGAGTTCCTGCTCAGGCTGCGCGACGATATTTTCATACCGACTAATAATATCCGTCGGCAAAGCAATATTACGCATGACCTGAACGGAGAAAAGCCAGCCAGCCGCTGCGCGCAGAACAGGATCTTTGTGCTGCAATACCTCGGAGGCGGCAACAAATGCGCCTCTCTTTTGGCCCGCACGTTTTCCGCCCAACATCGATTGAATGACGGACCACGGGTTTCGCAGCAGCCATACAAATTTTGCGTTCGGCAACGCACGCCTGATTTGTCCGGCACGAACCACGTTATTGGGATTTTTGATGATTAGCCGCCGATCACCAGAATTTGCGGTCCACAGCTGGTTTAGGTGAGCAAAGGCGCGGGCGTCAAATTCAACTTCTTCCGACACCTCCTCGGGCAGCCGGGATAAACCAAAGGTTTCTTGCCAAAACTCGCGATCGGGTGTCGGGTTTTTCTCTTCTGGTATCTCTTCTTTATTCTTGTGTTCCGTAATCAGATAAGTTTCAGGGAGGCGTCCAAGAGAGCGCGACAGCATCTCGGTGCCGGACCGAGGGGGAGCCATAATGAATATGTGATCGTCGCGCATCTCTAACTCGTTGTCAGTTCAGTTGAATGATGTACAGCGTGGCTTGGCGGTGTTCCGCCATGCCGATGAGCTCTGCATGAGGACACCATCTTCGAGTCCCGCAGATTGCACTCCGCGAAAAACTCCCTATGACGAGACCGCCGCCTTTGGAGTCATAACAGTGAACCTTTTTGGACGGTACGTTAAGGTTTCGTAGCATTGTGAGAGCTGCTTATTGAGGAACTCGCATTGTTTATCCCGGCCGTCGATGCAAATCGTAACAGGCTTGTGACGCT
>JAXDOO010000081.1:0-3777 GCA_034668865.1 Alphaproteobacteria bacterium | reverse complement strand
CTGTTCTCGACCGAAAACGGCGAACCGCTGGCGATCATGCCCGACGGCGTGTTGCAGCGCATGCGCGTCGGCGCAGCCAACGGACTCGGCGTGAAATATCTCGCGCGCGCGAATGCCAACAGCATCGGCCTCCTGGGTGCGGGGTGGCAGGCTGGGACGCAGCTGATGGCCGCCTGCGCCGTGCGCGACATCAAGACCATCCGCTGCTTCAGCCCGACCCGCGAAAAGCGCGAGGCCTTTTGCAAGGAGATGAGCGGCGTCCTTGGGATCGAGGTGCAATCGGTCGATCATCCGGAAGCAGCGCTGGAAGGTGCCGATATCGCCATGTGCGCCACCAACACCGAAGACCCGATCTATTTCGCGCGCTGGGTCGAGCCGGGACAGCATCTCAGCTCGATCAAAAAGCCGGAAATGGAGATGGATGCAATCCGGCGGGCGGACCGGGTCGTCATCCACACGCGGGACGTTCATCCGATCATGGAACTGAGCAGCGAACTGCCGGAATCGGCCCGCCTTTATGAAGGCAAGCGAACGCCAAAAGCTGACGACGTCGACATCACGAAATTCCCCACGATCCCGGAGTTGATCGTGGGCAAGGCCAAGGGCCGCAGCGATGACCAGGAAGTGACTTTGTTCATGAACAATCTCGGACTCGGCTATCAGTTTGCGGCTGCGGGATCGGTGGTCTATCGCAATGCCAAGGAGCGTGGCCTCGGCCACGAATTGCCTACCGACTGGTTCACCGAGGATGTGCATCCTTAAAAGGCTACCGCTCTGATCGCGCAGCCCGCCTTTTTCCTCTAAATATGCCGGCGCGCCGCGGGGCGTCGGCTTTTTCCGTCACCGCAACGGTTGCCGAAAGACAGTTGTCGGATAGCGAAATTGGTGTCAAAAAATGGAAAAGCTGCGCGCGAGCTCGGTCCCAATTAAGCAGGAAGGGAAGGAAATGCGGCGTATTGCTGTTTTCGCGGCTGCCTTATCGTTGGGGCTTTCGTCTGCCTCGGCGCAAGAGCCTGCGTCTTTTCACGGCAAGCAGGTCACGATGATCATCGGCAGCGCCCCCGGCGGCGGAACCGATCTGTCGGGCCGCCTGATTGCCAATTTCATCGCAGATTATCTGCCCGGCAAACCCAACCTGATTGTGCGCAACATCCCCGGCGCGCAGGGTCTCACATCGATGAACTATTTCGCCAAACAGGTCGCGCCCGATGGCCTGACCCTCACCATGGGCTCGACCACGCAGGCCGATCCGTTATTTTATCGGAAGCCCGCGTCACAGTTCGACCCGACGAAATTCCACATGATCGGCGGCGCGGGCCGCGGCGGCACGGTCCTGATGATCCGCAAGGACGCCGAACCGCGGCTGTATGACAAAAAGCAGACGCCGGTGATCATGGGATCGCTCGGCGGCGTGCCACGCTCCGGCATGCAGACTACCGCCTGGGGCATCGCTTTCCTCGACTGGAACGCCAAATGGGTGGTGGGCTATCCCGGCACCAATGAGCTGCTGCTGGCGCTCGACCGCGGCGAAATCGATATGACCGCGACGGGCAATCTGTTCCACATCCGCAAATTGCTGGCGACTGGCAAATTCAAAATCTTGGCGCAGACCGGCACGCTGCAGGAAGGCAAGCTGACATCACGCGCGGAATTCGAAGGCACGCCCTTCGTTGCCGACCTGATGAAGGATAAAATCAAAGATCCGCTCGCACGCGAGGGCTTTCAGTATTGGGCCAGCATTACGGCGATCGACAAATGGGTCGCGCTGCCGCCCGGCACGCCGGAGAATTATTTGAAAGCCTATCGTGAGGCCTATGCGCGGGCCGGCAAGGATCCTGAATTTGCCGAACACGGTAAAAAGATCAGCGAGGATTTCGAGCATATGGGTGCCGAGGACGTCACCTTCCTGATCCAGAGCCTTGGCAAAACCTCGCCGGAAGCGATCGCATTTATTGCCGACATGCTGAAAAAGCAGGGCCTGGAAGGCGAATAGGACACGTAACCGCGCCACTCAGCGCCGCACCGGGCGCGCCGAGTTGTTAGTGAGAAGGATCGATACGACAATGCTGGACAAGACCGAAAAGCAATCCACGCGTTACGACCCTGCAGCAATGGGCGACCTGCGGGTCTTTCTCGAGCGCGCGGAAGCTGCCGGCGAATTCAAGCGCGTGAAGGGCGCCGATCCGCATCTCGAAATCGGCGCGATCTTCGAGCTCAGCCACGAGCATCTCTACCCGCCGGTGATGCTGTTCGAGGAGATGAAGGGCTGCGATCCGACCCATCGCATTCTTTGCAACGTCCGGGTCGCCAAATTCGTCGTTGGCGACCTCAACATGGATGCCGTGAAGGCTTATCGAAAGCGCCCGAAGGAACGATCGCTGCCGATTCCGCCGCGGCTGGTGAATACCGGGCCGGTCTATGAGAACGTGATGGAGGGCGACGCCGTCGACGTCAACAAATTGCCGACGCCGCAATGGCACGAAGCCGACGGCGGCAATTACGTTGGCACCGAATGCATTGTTATCGTCAAGGATCCGGATAACGACTGGGTCAATCTCGGTACTTATCGCGTCAGCGTACGCGAAAAAAACGTGCTTTCGGTTTTCATTGAAGAGGGCAAGCATGGCGACGTGATCCGCCGCAAGTGGTGGGCCAAGGGCAAGCCCTGCCCGATCGCCATCAGTGTCGGCCAGGCGCCGATCCTCGGGGTCGTCGCCTCGGGCGCGTCGAAGGAAAATGAGCCGGAATACGCCATGGCCGGCGGCAGCATCGGTCGGCCGATCGACGTGGTGCCGGCGCGGGTGAGCGGCGTGCCTATTCCGGCCGACGCCGAGATCGTCTATGACGGCTTCATGCCGCCACCCTCGGAAGACTCTCGGCCGGAAGGACCGTTCGGCGAATGGCCCGGATACTACGCCTCCGACGCGCGCAACGAGCCGGTGATGCATGTCAAAGCCATCTATCACCGCAACAACCCGATCATGATCGGCCAGCCGCCGACCGCTCCGACTTTTCCCGGTCGGCAGATCAAGATCCCGCAGGTTGCGGGATTATGGGACGCGCTGGAGGCTGCCGGCGTTCCGGGCATTCAAGGCGTGTGGAAATTGCCCGGCGGCGGATCGAGCTTCATCAATGTCATCTCGATCAAGCAAATGCATCCCGGCCACGCCAAGATGGCGGGGCTGGTGGCCGCTGGCTGCCGTGCCGGTGCCTATATGACGCGCATGGTCATCGTGGTGGACGAAGACATCGACATCACCAATCCGACCGAGGTGATGTGGGCGGTCGCGACGCGTTGGGATCCCAAAGGGCAGACCGATATCATCGATGGCTGCTGGACCGGCTTGATTGATCCGGCCCTGCACCCCGACAAGCGCGAAAGCGGCGATACCACGACGGCCCGCATGATCATCTACGCCACACGTCCGTTCCACTGGAAGGATCAGTTCCCGGCGGTGAACAAGGTCACCAAGGAATACGCGGAAAAGATACGCGCCAAGTGGTCAAAGGAACTGCCGTTCCTCGCCAAAAGGCCACTTTGACGCGGTCTTGATCGACGCTCGCTGCGACGCACCGCTGCCCAGCAACGGGCTTATTGCCTGCTATTTCGCTGGCGCGACATACTTGGCAACCGCGGGGTCCTTCGACTCTTCGACCTGCTTATTCGCTTCGCTCAGCATTTTGTCGATTTGGCCGGCCCGGCGCTGCTGCTGGACTTTTGCCTCCTCGGCCTTCTTATCGTCGACAATTCGGTAGTAATCCCTGCCGTAGCACATG
>JAXDOO010000080.1:0-2759 GCA_034668865.1 Alphaproteobacteria bacterium | reverse complement strand
GGGATGCCGGAAATGCCGTACGACTTCATCAAGTCGAACGCGTCCGAAAGGCGTGCGTTCGGTCCGATGGTGACCGGGTTCACCACCATGCCGGACTCGAATTTCTTGACCTGCCGCACCTGCGCGGCTTGGTGCGCCGGTTCCAGGTTGCGGTGGATGACGCCGATGCCGCCGGCCTGCGCCATGGCGATTGCCATGCTGGCTTCGGTCACGGTGTCCATGGCCGAGGCCGCGATCGGAATGTTGAGCCGGATGTCGCGCGTGATGCGGGAGCGGATGTCCACTTCGGACGGCAGCGTGTCGGACAGGCCGGGCTGCAGCAGCACGTCGTCGAAGGTGAGCGCCTCGCGCGGCGATCCGTTTGATGTTCCGGCCATTGCCAACTCCACGGCGGCCCACCGCCGAATGGTGAAAGGTCTCCCCGCCGCGGGCAGGGCGCCCGAAGCCGACTCAGAGACCGCTTTTGGATTGGCGGTGGTCGATACCACACCTCTCCGGCGTTGACGAGAGGCCGCCCACAGGCGATTTGCGGCGCTTTTGGCAGCGGGACACACTACAAATGCCCATCTGATTTGCCCCGCACAAGGCCGCCAAGCCATGACCGTCCAAGCCGTCCTGCTCCCGCTGTTCGTTCAGGTCCTGCTGACCCTGGTCCTGCTCTACTGGATGGCGGCCGTGCGGACGGCCGCGTTCCGCCGCCGCGAGGTGCATCCGCGGGACATCGCCTTGCGCGAGCCGAACTGGCCGGCGGGGACAGTCCCGGTCGCCAACGCCTATGCGAATTCGCTCGAGTTGCCCGTCCTGTTCTATGTGCTTGTGATCCTGGCCTGGATCACGCGCAAAGCCGATCTGCTCTTCGTTGTGTTGTCGTGGCTGTTCGTGCTGTCGCGGATCGCGCAGGCCTACATCCACGTCACCAGCAACCGGGTGTCGCAACGCGGGCTGTTCTTTGCGATCGGGGCGGTCGTGCTCACGATTATGTGGATCATCTTCATGATCCGTATTCTGCTAGCCCTCTGACGGATGACGCCATCCGCCCGCCTGTCCGCCGCCATCGAGGTGCTGGACGACACACTGGCCCGCCGCCGGCCGGCAGCCGACGCTCTCAAGGATTGGGGCCTGTCGCATCGTTTCGCCGGTTCCGGCGACCGCGCCGCGATCGGCGGCCTCGTCTACGACGCGCTCCGGCGAAAGGCCTCGTCCGCGTGGATCATGGGCGAGGAGACGCCGCGCGCGATCCTGCTCGGCATGCTCAAACGCGAGCGTGGGCTCGATGCCGAGGCGATCGCCCAACTCGCTGACGGCGGCCGCTTCGCGCCGCCGCCGCTGAGCGAAACTGAACGGACGCGGCTTGCGGACGCAGGCCTTGCCGACGCGCCCGCGCATGTCGCGGGCGATTATCCCGAGTGGCTCGACGAACAATTTGCGCAGGCGTTCGGCAATGAGAGGGTCGAGGAGGGCGCGGCGCTGGCGTCCCGCGCGCCGCTCGACCTTCGCGTCAACACACTGAAGGGCGAGCCGGAGAAGGTGTTGGCATCTCTTGGCGGCCTGCAGCCGCAGCCCACGCGCTGGTCGCCGAGCGGCTTGCGCATCACGCTTGGGGCCGACGCCAAGGCGCCGCCGATCCATGCCGAGCCGGCCTTTATCAAGGGCATGATCGAGGTGCAGGACGAGGGTTCGCAACTCGCCACGCTGCTGACGGGCGCGAAGGCGGGCGAACAGGTTGTCGACCTCTGCGCCGGCGCCGGGGGCAAGACGCTGGCGCTTGCCGCGATGATGGACAACCACGGACAGATCTACGCGACCGACACTGACAAGCGGCGTCTCGCGCCAATCCATGCGCGTCTCGAACGGTCGGGCGCACGCAATGTGCAGGTCCGCACGCCGCAGGGCGCAACCGATGTGGTTGCCGATCTTGCAGGCCGCGCGGATCTCGTCGTCATCGATGCGCCGTGCACCGGCACCGGCGCTTGGCGGCGCAATCCCGACGCCAAGTGGCGCGTGCGGCCGGGCGCGCTAGAGCAGCGCGTCAACCAGCAGGCCGCGATCCTCGATCGCTCCGTTGGGCTGCTCAATCCCGGCGGCCGCATCGCCTACATCACGTGCTCGGTGTTGGACGCGGAAAACGGAGCCCAGATCCGCGCGTTTCTCACACGGCATCCCGAATTCAGAGCGCTGCCACCGACCGAGGTCGCCCAGGCCCTCGGCGAGAGCGCTGCCGCCTTCCAGCAGGCCGTGCAGATGTCGGAAGAGGGGATGCTGATGACGCCGCGCCGGACCGGAACGGACGGATTCTTCGTGACGTTGCTCACATACCGCAAGTAGCAGGACCCATACTCTACTCATCGTTGCAACATGACCTAGGGAGAGTGTCATGGCGGGACGTGACGGGTGGGAAAAGGCGGAGAGCGTGTGCAAGAGCACCGCCGCGCTACTGGTGCCAATCATTCTCGGAATTGCCGGCTTCTTTGCGAATGGGCATCTAGAATCTCAGAAGCAGGTGGTGGAGCGCGAGAAGCTGAGCCAACAGATGCTCAACAAGGCGATCGAGGTCGTTTTCTTTGCGAAGGATAAAGAACAGCTGTTCGGCGCCGAGACTTCGCTCGAAGGCCGCCACCTCTATCGCGCGCATTGGCTCGAAACCTACAATCAGTTCGCGCAGGTCAAGCTGAGCGACGCCTTCATGGCCGCGGTCATGGATCAGGATACCGGAACGGCGACATCTCCAATTATCCGTGCGTTGGAAAAGGAAATTTCCA
>JAXDOO010000079.1:0-2833 GCA_034668865.1 Alphaproteobacteria bacterium | reverse complement strand
CCGTGACGGCGCCGAGATGCGCGCGCGCGCCGGCGCCGTCGGTGACGTTGACGGCGTCCGCCAGGCCTTTAAGCGGCAGAGCTTTGGAGAGGAAATCCTGCGCGTCGCAGGACACCGGCGGCGTGATTTCCGCCGTGATGACGAAGCGGCCGGCTTGCAGCCGATCCTGCAAACTATCCTGCGCCATTGCGATCCTTGAGCCAGTTCGTTTGGGCTTTGTAACCCGCTGCAACGCCAACGGAAACGGCATCGCATCGACAATGCTTCCGCCGCCCCATAGGATCGCCTCCGAGCGGCGAACGGAGCCCGCATGCCGGTAATCCGCCTATTGGATGAGGCGCTTACAGCCATTCAGGACGGCTGCATCCTGGCCGTGCCGCGGGAGACATCCGGCGTCGCGATGGAAGCCACGCGGGCGCTGATCCGCCGCGGCGTCAAGCGCCTGTCGCTGATCGCGCTTCCGACTTCCAGCCTGCAGGCCGACCTGCTGATCGGGGCGAATGCCGTGGAGTTGCTGGAAACGTCGGCCGTTTCGCTGGCGGAATTCGGCGCCGCGCCGCGCTTCACGGCAGCAATTCGCTCAGGCGCAATCCGGATGCGGGACTCCACCTGCCCGGCGCTGCACGCGGCCTTTCAGGCGGCGGAAAAGGGTGTGCCGTTCATGCCACTACGGGGACTGATCGGCTCCGACATTCTCAAACACCGGCCGGACTGGAAGGTGATTGATAACCCATTCGGCGAGGACGATCCGATCATCCTGCTGCCCGCGATCAAACCCGACGTCGCGCTGTTTCATGCGCCGATGGCGGACCGCTCCGGCAATGTCTGGATCGGGCGGCAGCGCGATCTCGCCACGCTGGCGCATGCGTCAGCAAAAACCATTGTGACGGTCGAGGAGATATTCGACGGCGACCTGCTTGCTGATCCCACATTGGCCGCCGGCACCTTACCCGGCTTTTACATCGAAGCCGTCGCAGTGGCGCCGCGCGGCGCCTGGCCGCTGCCACTACCCGACCGCTACCCGCTCGATGCCGCGCACATGGCGGAATACGTGCGGTTGGCTGCGACGGTCGAGGGATTCGCCCATTATCTTGATAGACATGTATACGCGAAGCGCGCGGCTTAATGGAGCGTTATGGCTGGTGCATTGCAATTCCGAGTGCGCCGGCCGCAGCGAGCAGTCGCTCATCAAAACTAGCGAATTCGATATCCTGCCGCTCACCGCGTAAATATTCCATTGTTGCGAGATGAAGACTGTCCAGCGTGCGGACGGCGGTGGGGAACGGCTTCAGTGCGCGCGCGAGCACGGTAGGTGTTAATTCAACGAACACGATACGACCGAGGAGATTTTGAGCAGAGGCTTCCCGGTCTTGGCGCACCGCCCGAGCATGCAGCCGATTCCACACCTCGTATTGCAGAAGCCTGCTTGAGATAAGGGGAAGATGCCAAGAGCTATCCGGCAGCCGGCGGCTTTCGGCAAGCAGACGCGCCAGGACGACCGAGCTGTCGAGATAAATCATCAATCTTCCCGGTCGCGCGCCAAATCCTCCATCAGTTCTTCAAAGGTCATGATGGCGGGGGGAGGAGCCGGAAGCGGACCGCCCACCGTCGGCAACGTCAGCCAGCCTTCGCGAACGCCGCGTGCAACAAAGGGATCGGACATGAAATCTTCGCGGCCCGGCTGCGGCGGGTTCAACTCTGCCACCACCCGGTCACGGTCGGTCACCAGCACGGTCTCGCCGCTGGCAGCTAGTCGGACGTATTCGCTCAGCTTGTTCTTCAGTATCTTGAGGCCTACTGTTTTCATAAGACAAAGTAGCTTCTAGAAGCTACTTTGTCAATTTACCCGCGTCTCAACTGTCCCGTTGAGATTGGTATTCTGATAAAACGCATTGTATGAACACTGACGAGGCCCTTGAGATTTTGCGCCGCTCCGAGCCCGCTTTGCGCGCGCGCGGCGTGCGCCGCGCCGCGCTCTTTGGGTCAGTGGCGCGTGGCGACAACCGGCCTGATAGTGACATCGACATCATGATCGAAATCGATCCTGAAGCGCCGATTGGCGTTTTTGATTATGTCGGCTTGAAGGAATATATTGCCGGGCTGTTTGAAGGCTCGGTTGACGTGGTGAGCCAGGAAAGTCTGAAGCCTCACGTTCGCCCAGCGGCTAGCGCCGACGCCATCTATGCGTTCTAAGGCACCCGACACGGCGCTTCGCGACATCCTGCACCACATTGAACTCGCCACATTGTTCGCGCAGGGTCTTGAGCAGGCGGATTTCATTGCTGATTTGCGCACCGTATACGCGGTGACGCGCTGTCTTGAGATCATCTCCGAGGCCTCGCGGCGTCTGCCCGAGGCGGTCAAGGCAAAGCACCCTTCCATTCCTTGGAAGCAGATGGCCGCAGCAGGCAATGTTTATAGGCATGACTATGAAGATGTTGCTGCACGTTACGTTTGGAACACCCTCACGCGCGATCTGCCCGCGTTGCGCGTCGTTATCGTGCAGGAGATCGACCGCCTCGGCTAAGCGGAGACGTGTCGGCTGTGAGCGTACGAATGATTGATCCCAAAGCTGCAGGACACGAAGCTGCGTTTCGCGATGAGGAACTGCTCGCCGACGTGATCGCGCGGCTGATCGGCGATGTGCGGCACGTGGCGGTCGGCAATGCCTCTCCGATTCCGGCCACGGCGGCGCTGCTGGCGCGCGAACGCGGCGGCGGGCGGCCTTTTGTGTCGCTGCTGCAGAGCCGCAAGCACAATTTCTTCACCGATGGCGGGCGCGAACTGTTTGATTGCGCCGGGCAGGGCCGCGTCGACGTGTTCTTTCTGTCGG
>JAXDOO010000078.1:0-16180 GCA_034668865.1 Alphaproteobacteria bacterium | reverse complement strand
TGCCGTATTTCTTGGTGAATTGCGGAATCAGCTGGTTGCGCATCACCGGATCGGGGGAGCCGACGACGACGACCTTGCCTTCCTTCTTCGCAGCGGCCAACGTTTCGTCCCACTGCTTCTGCCAATCGGCTGGCTGCGCAACGGCTGCCGGTGCGAGCACCAACGAGATCAGCAAGACCAGTAGGGTTTTCATGGTTGTCTCCCTAAACGCGCGCGGCTCAGCGGGTTGCAAGCGCCTCTTTCATTTTTTCAGCGGCCTCTAGTCTCCCGTTGGCTATCCATTTCGCATCGATGGCCTCGAAATACGACACGCCCGGCTTGGGGATAACACGAGGATCGAGGAAGGACTCGTCCACGTCCGTCCGCATGGTCGCCGTGCGGTTCTCGCGCGAATAGATCTCCAAGGCCTCCTTGCCGGCTAGCCAATTCACGAAAACGCGCGCAGCATTTGGATGCGGCGCCTTGTTGGCGTAAGTCAAAAGAAACGGAGAAGCGGTGACGCGATTGCGGATGCCTTCTATGTCAAAGACCTCCTGGAGTTTGAAACCCTCTTTCGTTAGCTCGTTAGCGCCTTCAATCTTGCACGACAAACAGATCGGATAGTTGCCGCGGGCAAGCCAGTCGATCAGCTGGCGCCGGTCCTTGCTCAAGGTCGGCTTCTGGTCGACGTAGAGCTTCCTGACGTAATCCGGCCCGAGCTCATTCAGCCAATGCAGTGCCATGCCGGCGCCGCTGCTGCTGTCCGTTTTTGGATCTTCCGCCGAAATCTTCTCTTTCCATTTGGGTTTGAGTAAATCCATGGCAGAGCGGATCTCGCTCGGCTTGACATAGTCGGCATTGACCATCAGCAGGCTTTCGACGCTGCTGAAAAGCACCAGCACGTATTGCTCCTCAGCGTCGGCGAACCACGGCTTGCCGCGCTTCCATTTAGCAGCGTCGGTGACCTCGGGATGGATGAGCAGCGGTTTCAGCGGATCGATCATCTTTTCGGGGTGCAGCGAATAGAAGGTGGATCCCGCCCCGGCCATGTAGACATCGATCAGATAAAGGCCTGAGCTCCGCTCTATGCGTATCCGGCCTAGGGTCTGGCTGGACCGGCCGGCGAGGAATTCCACCTGGATCCCGAACTGCCTGGTGAATCTAGGGATGATTTCATTGCGCATCACCGGGTCGGGTGAGCCGACGACAACCACCTTGCCTTCTTTCTTTGCGGCGGTGAGCGTCTCGTCCCATTGCTTTTGCCAATCGCTGGACTGCGCGCAGGCTACCGGCGCGCACACGATCGACATCAGCAAGGCGAGTATTGTCTTCACGCTGCCTCCCGAAGCCGCGTTGTTGCTTGACGCTAAACCGCACCGCGCGGCTTGGCTTCCTCCCGTGACGGGCCGGTGAGCCGCAGGCCGAACCTTCTGCCGATGAGCATCATCACGCAGATGATGCCGGTGATCAGCAGCCCGAGAGCCGCAGCGCGTTCGATTTCGCCCGTGAAGCTATATTCCAGCAGCAAGATCGACAGCGGCCGTGACTCGGCGCTGTAGAGCAGCACCGGTGTGCTGATGCTGGTCAGTGCGCTGCCGAAGTTTAGCATGCCGACAGTGACGGCGATCGGCGCGACCAGCGGCAGCAGGATGCGCAGATAAGTGTAGCTCCAGGATGCGCCCGAGACGCGCGCCGACTCTTCGAGATCGGGTCCGAGTTGCATGAATCCCGACTTGAAAGCCTGCGTGCTCACCGGACTGTCGTTGATGGTGAGTGCCAGCGCGATGCCCCATACGGTGCCATAGAGGATGCCGCGTAGCGGTGTCGCCAGGAAGATCCAGAGCAGGCCCAGGCTCATCAGAATGCCCGGGACGACCCACGGCAGCCAGCAAAAGAATTCCAGCGCGGCGGGGGCGACCAGCTTCCTTGACGCCAACAGGTAGCCAACGATGGAGTAGATCAGGATGCCGAGAATGGCGGTGGTCGAGGCGATGACCAGGCTGTTTTTCAGCGAGCCGATGAACAGCGGGTCGCCGAGCAGGTTCTGCCAATGCGCCAGCGTGAACGGCGATGAGATGTTGAAGAAGCCATAGCGCCGCATGAAGGAACCGATGATCAGGAAGACCAGCGGCAAGACCATCATGATCAGGAACCAAGCAACGATTCCGCCAAGCGCGATATAACGCCACTTTCCGAGCTTCACCCGCAGCGTGGAATAGCCCGAGCCGGTCACCACCGTGAACTTCTTCTTGCCCTGCAGATAGCTGCGATAGAAGAAGGCCAGCACGAACAGCACCAGCAGGAAGACCGAGCCGAGCGCGGTGGCTTCGCCATAGGCCGGCGGTTCCTGGCGCAGATAGTCGTAAATGCGCGTGCCATAGACATAGATGCGGGCGGGCAGGCCGAGCAGCAGCTCGGTGTTGAAAGATTCCAGCCCTTTGATGAAGCTGAGCACCGCGATCGCCAGGATCATCGGCGACAACACGGGGAAGGTGATGCGCCACAGTGTGGTGAAGGTGTTGGCGCCGGAAACCCGGGCGGCTTCTTCCAAGCTGGCGCCGAGCCGGCGGAACACCGGCGTCAGCAACATGACGTTGAGCCAGATGCCGCCGGTGCCGAGATGCACCCAGACGATGCCCCAGAAGCTGTAAGGATTAAAGATCGGGCCGTCTACGAACGGCAGGTATTTCGCGGCGGTGTTGAGGAAGCCAAAATGCGGATCGAGCAGCAGGATCCAGGCGAGCGTCAGCGGGAAGTCCGGCACGAAATAAGCGAACCAGCATAGAAACTCGATGGCGTTGCCGCCGGGCATGTCGGTGCGCGCGATAAGCCAAGCCACGATCACC
This sequence comes from Alphaproteobacteria bacterium, assembly GCA_034668865.1. Classification (GTDB taxonomy): domain Bacteria; phylum Pseudomonadota; class Alphaproteobacteria; order Rhizobiales; family Xanthobacteraceae; genus CANKHA01. The sequence goes on along the minus strand of JAXDOO010000078.1, from coordinate 13,355 downwards.
GACAAGGTCAACGAGGGGATAAGCCGCACCACCGAGAACAGAAAGCTCATCCACAACGAGCTCAATGTCTGCGGATCGGAAAAGGCGCGTACCCAGTTTTCGACACCCCAGGACCACGGTTGTCCCGGTGCGGCAGTATTAAAGCTGCCGGCCAGCATGAACGTGATCGGTAGCGCCATGACCAGGCAGAAGAACAGCAGAACGAATACTTCCGCGACGCGCACACCGCGCAGTCTCGGCCAGGAGGATGCAAGGGGAGGGGCTGTGATCGTGCTCATTGGGGTAGCGCCGTGACGCGAGCGGGATCGAACACGAGGCGCACACCGGCGCCGATGGCGTAGTTGTCGCGCTTGCTCGCCGGCATCAGGAGCGTGCGGCCCGCCGCCTCGATCGTGTATTCGAGATGATCGCCCATATAGGCGACATGCTCCACCTTGCCGGCCACCTGATTGGGCGCAAGCTCGCCCGCCGGCAGCAGCGAGATGTCTTCCGGCCGCGAAAGAATGCGCACATCGGCGCCTTCGCCGAAGGAGATGTCGCCGTTGACCATGACGCGGCCCGCGCCCTGGACATCAACGACGCTTTGGCCCGCGTCCTTGCGCATCGTGCCCTTGAGAATGATGGTCCGTCCGAGAAAATCGCCGACAAAGCGCGTGTGGGGATGCTCGTACACTTCCGCCGGGCTGCCGACCTGTTCCAGCTTGCCCTGGTTGACCACGGCAATGCGGTCCGACAGCGCCAAAGCCTCGGCCTGGTCGTGAGTGACATAGACCACCGCGAGATTCAGGCGCTTGTGCAGCGCGTGCAGTTCCTCGCGCATCTGCTCGCGCAGCTTGACGTCGAGGTTAGACAGCGGTTCGTCGAGCAGCAGAAGAGCTGGGGTGTAGACAATGGCGCGCGCCAGCGCGACCCGCTGTTGCTGGCCGCCGGATAATTCGGTCGAGCCGCGATCTGCGAAGCCCGTGAGGCCGACAACGTCCAAAGCTTCGAGCACCCGCTTGCGGATTGTCGCCCTCGACTCACCGCGCACGCGCAGCGGGAAGGCGACGTTCTCGAACACGGTGAGATGCGGCCAGATCGCATAGGACTGGAACACCATTCCCATGTTGCGCTTGTCGATCGGGACGAGAATATTACGGGCTGGCGCCGCAAGGGTACGCCCCTGCAGCGTGATCTCGCCGGCATCTGGCGTCTCCAGGCCAGCGAGCAAACGCAGCGTGGTGGTCTTGCCGCAGCCGGAAGGGCCGAGGAGGGTAAAGAATTCCCCCGGCGCGACGGTGAAAGTGATCCGGTCAACAACTGTAGTCTCGCCGTAACGTTTCACGACGTTTGAGAATTCGAGAAGTACGTTACCCGGCAAAACTAAATCCTCCCAAAGCCGCTCTTCGGCGGCCTCGTCACATTATAGTCTATACAGCTTGCGGGCGTTCAGCTCGAAGATGGACTTTTTGTCGCCATCGCTCAGCCAGTTGAACCCCTCGATGATCGGCCGGAGGTCGTCCATGGCCTTGCCGGTATGCGGGTTGACCGACGATCCGGCGCCCGGCGCCTCGGTTCCAAAACAGCAATTGGCCGGTCCGATCACCTTGAACAGCAGTTCCAGCGCCTCCGCGGTGTAGAGGCAGGTGTCGTAATGAATCTTCTTCGCCACGTTTTCGAAATATTGATCCGGCGACACGGCCTTGCGGGCCATGTCGCGGCGGCTCTGGTAGCGCCCCGCCATGAACCGGCCCATGTGATAAGGGATCGCGCCGCCGCCGTGGGCACACACGATCTTCAGCTTGGGGAAATGGTCGAATACCTTGGAGTTGACGAGCGAAACGACAGCGATGCTCTCTTCGTTGATGAAGTGGAGCGTGTAGTTCAGCCGCGATGACAGGCAGGTGGAGGAATGAATCATCCCCGGCACGTCGAGTTCGCACATCTTCTCATAGAGCGGATACCAGTATTCGTCGCCCATGCCCGGCGTAGAGTCGTCGCCGCGGGCACCCGGATCCGGATTGATCAAAAGCCCGACGAAGCCAAGCTCCTTTACGCAACGCTCCAGCTCCGGCAGACAATTCTTGATCGGCGCCCCCGGTGATTGCGGTATGCCGGCAACGCCTTTGAATTTGTTGGGATACATCGCCACCTGCTGGGCAATGAGATTATTGCAGGCCTGGATATAGGCATTCACGATTCCCCAAGGCTGTTCGTGATGCATCTGGGTGTAGGGGCGGGGCGACAGCAGCTGCATGTCGGTGCCGGCTTCTTCCAGGAATTTCAGGTGGGACTTGAGGCCCTTTTCGACCTTTTCGTCTTCCAGCTTCAGGATCCGCTTGGCGGGGGCGCGGCTCGCCAGCATGTTGGCCTGGTAAGCGTAAAGCTCCGGTGGCGCCGAAACGTGGGCGTGAACGTCGATGATCATGAAAACAACCCCCTATGATCGGTTTTTACGAAACGAGACATCTTCGAATAGCGATTTTTACGACGCGAGCTTCAGAACGTCGTCCATCCTGCTCTTCACGCCGTTGTTGGCGAGCGCTTCCTCGAACATCGCGCGGACCTTCGGATCTTCATCCGCGTATTCGATCTGGTGGCCGCCCTCCTTCAGACTGACGTCGGTGCCGCCATCGGCATGGCCCACGGCGCGCACGAATTTCCGCGCGCCCCAGCGGATCGCGAGATAGCGCGCCGGCGTGGCGCCCGTATTGAAATGCTGGTGGAACCACATGTTCGGCGGCACGACGACGCTGCCGTACTTCCAGGGGAAAATCTGGATCGGAGAACCCTCCGGCCACATCAGTGAATAGCCCTCGCCGCCGATAATCACCACATGCGCGCCGGCGCCGTGGCGATGCGCCTTCTTGTAGGTACCAACCGGCATTTCCGAGATGTGCGCGGTCATCTGGTTTTCGGACATCTCAAGGCCGAGAAAACTGCCGCCGGCACCGCGGTTGTTGCGGCGGTGGAGCTCGATGGAGCGCACGTCCGGCACGAAATTCGTGTCCCATACCGTGGTGGCGCCGACCGGGTAAGAAACGCCGGTGCCTGAAAAGCTGTCCGGCTCCTCGTCAAAGCGGTCATTGAAATTGAAATTCGTTCCGAAGATGAATTTCTCGTTGCGGAACAGATTGAACAGGATGGGAGCCGAGGTCACCACCAGGAAGCGAGCAGGCTTGTCGCCGCTGCCGTTGAAATGCTGGCGCCAGGTGTTGAGCGGAGGAGAAAACAGGCTGCCTTCCTGCCATTCGAAGCTGACTTTCTTGCGCTCGTCGTTCCAGACGGTGCTCGACCCGTTTCCGTCCAGAACCAGACAGAATTCTTCAAACAGCATTCTCTGCGGCTTGACGCTGCCGCCGGGTGGAATTTCGAGGATGTAAGCGTCGTTCGAATCTTCGGTGCCGATCAGATTGAGGATCGCGCCTTTGGCGCCCTTGAACGCCCAATCGGCGACAGCGACCGTTTTCAGATCCTGGATATAATATTCCTTGATGACCGGAATGTTCTGCGCCTGCACCCAGCGCTGATAGGTGTTGACCTTCAGCTCGATCTTTTGGCCCTTGATCATTTCTCCCCCACCAGGCTGCAGTAGTAACGCCACAAGGGCACGCTTTTCGGGCTCTTCTTGCCGTCCCCGCGCGTGATATGCGCGATTTCATCGTCGGGAATCGGCTGCGGATTCCCCAACAGCTGCGCGCGATAGTTCATCTCGGCCAGCTCGTTCAGCTTGATCGCGGTGAGCGTGGCTTCCTGGACCGAGGATCCGACGGTCGTGATCCCATGCCCGCGCATCAAGCAGGCGCGGCCGGGCATGCTGCTGGCGAATTCCTCCCCCAGCTTGTCATTTGAGACTGTGATACTGCGCGGATAGGTCGGAATGCCCTCCATCAGCAGCTTCAGGCTCGACGGATCATAGGCGCCATAAAGCGGCAGCAAAGGTTTGTTGCAGATGGTGAACAGCACGACGGTGGCCGGATGCGCATGCACGACGGATGCGAGCTCCGGCCGCTTACGGTACATCCAGGTATGGATGAAGACTTCCTGCGGCGGTTCCAGACCGTCGCGGCCAGCCAATTTCCTGCCGTTGAAATCGACCGTAATGACGTCCTGCGGCTCGGTATAGCGCACGCCTATCTCATCCGGTCCACGCGCCCGAATGAGAAGGGTGTCGGTGCCGGGCACGCGGGCGCTGATATGGCCGGTCGCGGCCTTGGTCAAACCCAGCCCGCCGATGACACGGCAAGCCTGGGCGACCTGTGCTCGAAGCTCTTCCACCACTTACTTGGATCCGTTCCAGTACACGAAGCCCTTGCCGCAGCCCACACCGGTCGGCGTGCGATAGGCGGGGACGTAATCCACCACCTCCCCGGCGCGGTCATTATGCAGCACGTTCCACGGATCGGGTTTCACCATTAGTTGGGGGCCATGCGACATGGCGAGGAAGCCGGTCAGTTTGGCCATGTTATGCCTCCACCTTTTCTCTGAGGTCCACGCTCGGGACCTGGTGCGAAAGCGTGATCTCGCGCCGTTCCTTGGAGGACTGCAGCATGGCGAGGCAGACTTCGAGAGTTGCCTTGCCCCAACGGCCGTCGAGGAAAGGCGGCCGATTTTCGGCAATTGCCTCCTGCAAGGACTTTAGCTCGGCGGCGCGGCCTTCATCCTTGCCGCAGCGAATCTCCTCGCGTCCCTTCTCGCTGTAGATGAAGAGCCCGTTGGGCGATTGGCGAATGATGCCATGTTCGCAGCCAACGACGGTAATGCCGAAAAAAGATTGCGATGAGCGCTCGCGCGTCGCGCGTTCCTCGGTGGTGCGGGGATTGGCGTATTTGTATGCCATATCGACCGCGCCCTTCAGGCGTTCGCCGGGCGCGTGCTGGCCAGTGTCTTCCTCCGGCAGCCGCTTGCCGCCTTCGCCGATGCCCCAGGTCAGTTCAGCGGCGTCGAAGAAGCCATAGCCGTTAAAGACACCGGTGGCGGCGCAGCCGTTCTCGAATTCCAGGAAGGCCGTGTAGTCGCCCTCAGTATTGAAATTCTTGTCGTTGCGGCCGGTGATGGCGCGCACGCTCCTGACCATGCCGCCGCCGATATAGCGGATGATGTCGATCATGTGCGGGCCCTGGCGGAAGACAATGCCGCCGCCGACACTGGTATCGACCTCGGAGGCGAGGCGAGGGCGCTGCAGCCAGTCGTTGGAATTCCAGCTGTTGATCTGGATCACTTTGCCGAGCCGGCCACTCGCGACGATCTCTCGGATTTTCTGGATGGCCGGGCCGTAAACCTTGGAATGGCCCTGCACCAATTTGACCTTGTGGCGGTCACAGGCCTCGATCATGCGATCGGTTTCGGCGAGCGTCACGGCCGTGGGCTTTTCCACGATGACATGGATCCCATGCTCGGCCGCCATTACCGTGTGATCGGCATGATTGACGTTCGGCGTAGCGATCCAGACGGCGTCGATCTCGCCGCTGGCGTACATGTCTTCGACGCTGTTGAAGGCTCTGCGGCCGTTGTATTTCTTTGTGAATTCCTCGACTGCGTCCGGGCGGGTGTCAGCACCCGCCGTTAGCGCCATTCCGGGAACACGGTCAATATGCGGGAGAATTTGCTTCGACGCAGCTCCCAGCCCCGCCACTCCAATTCTCAGATTTGTACTCACGCAATGCTCACTCTGCTTGGAGCGGACGAGCCCGGTCCGTCGGTTTAACTAAGAGGGATCCGCTGTCTTACTCGGCAGCTTGGCGGACGAGACCGATCCGTTCGTTGATGACCGGGATATCGATGATCTTGTTCTTCGCAGGATCGCGAATGACGCCCATTGGTTCGCCACCTTTCTGCACGATCTCGATCTGCTCGCGCAGCAACCGGCGGAACATCACGATGCCTTTGTCGGCATGGCCGAGATGTTCCTTGGTGCGGTCAGTGATCGGACCCTGCGTCTCCCAGGCCATCGAGTCCTGCGCGCCGACGATGGTCGTGTCGTATTTCGTCATCGGGATGTCCATCGGTGGCTCCCGCCCGCCTTCAGCCTCGTCAATGAACTTCAGGGGACGCAGCTCCCAGGGAGAGTCGGCGTCGGCCGGCGAACGGTCGCTGGCGGTCGGGATGAAGTTCACGCGATACACGCGGGTGTGGGTGTCATCCATCGGCACGCGGATTTGCAGATTGTGCCGATACAGCGGGTTGGCCTTGCCGCGTTCACCGGAGACATGCCGCAGGCTGCAAGGGAAGATCAGCGGATGCTCATCGGTGCCGTTCGGCGTGATGCGGCGCTTCATGATGCCGTATTCGAACGGGATGAATTCGTGTTTCTCCTGATATTGCGCTTCGCGCTTTTGTTTCTCCACCGGATCGACCAGATGACCGGAGCCGTAACGGTAGCCATGCAGCCAATAGAGATGTGATGGATCGACCGAATTCTCCATCGGCTGCAACCAGTTACAGTCCAGGATAGATTCGACGGAAATGATGCGCTGGCCGTCTTCGCGCGCGAGGCAATCCCAGCGCGGCAGCAGCGGCACCGGCTGCGGGCCCATATAGGTCCAAAGCAGCCCGCCGAGCTTCTCGACCGGATAGCCGACGTGCTTGATCTCGTTTTTGTAGGCCCATTCCTTCGGCTCCGGCGGGGTCTCGAGACAAGTGCCGTCAAGGCCATACTTCCAGCCATGATAGGGGCAGCGGATGCCGTCTTCCTCGACGCGCCCGTAAGCCAGCGATGCCGAACGGTGGCTGCACTGCTCGGCGACCAGGCCGTAGCGGTGCTTGGTTTCGCCATTCTTGAGCGGCAGGCGAAATGCCACGAGGTGTTCGCCGAGGATCAGAACCCGCTTGATCGGATTTTCGTCCGTCAATTCGCCGGCGACGCAGACGGGGTGCCAGTAGCGGCGCAGGAGTTCTCCCGCCGGCGTTCCCTTGCCGACACGCGTGAGCATCTCGTTTTCGGCTTGTTTCATGGCCTTCCTGCCCTACTGCGTAATTTTGGCCTTCGGCTCGTTTCCTGGCCGAGGTGCAAAATTCGATATGCCTTATGAAATTCAATAATTACATCTTTGCCCGGGGCCGTGTCTAGAGCACCGGCACGCAGCCGGTTTGCTTCTCGCATGCATTTTTCGCCGTTTTCGTTAGCGCCCGGCAGCGTCAGGGCGCGTTTCGCCGCAGCTATCAAAAAGCTCTCGCTGCCGGGCGGGTTCACACAAAATCCGGCCGGCGTTCGGCCTTTTTATATGTCATTCGGCTTTGCAGGCCCTGTTTGGCCAATTCCGCCTCGAACATCTGCCGGATCGCGGGATCCTCATCCTCGAATTCGATCTGGCTGCCGCCTGTCTTGACGCTCTCATCGACGCCGTAGCTCTTCATCTGCCAGGGCCTTGGATATTTTTGGCTGCCCCAGCGGATCGCGAGGTAACGCGCGGGCGTCGCTCCTGTGTTGAAGTGCTGGTGAAACCATCGCTCTGGCGGCACCACCACGCTTCCGTCCTTCCAGTCGAAACGCTTGATCGGCTCGCCTTCCGGCCACATCAGCGAATAGCCTTGGCCGCCGATGATGATGACATGGGCTCCCGGCCCATGGCGATGCGCTTTTTTGTAAGTCCCGACTGGAAATTCCGAGATGTGCGAGGTGAGAGAGTTTTCGGACAGTTCGATGCTGACGGAGGCGGCGCCAGGGCCGCGGTCTTCCCATCTGTGCACCGGCAGGGTGCGGACATCCGCCACGAAATTTGTGTCCCACACCTGCATGCGGCGGCCGCGGTAGGCCTCGCCGGTACCGGAGAAGCTTTCCGGATCCTCGTCAAAACGTCCTTTGAACTGGTAACTGTTGTTGAGAATGAAATCGGTGTCGCGGAACAGATTGAACAGGACGGGGGCGGTCGTCACGGCCAGCAATCGCGCCGGTTTCTGGCCGCTGGCGTTGAAATGCTGCCGCCAGGTATTCGCGGGCGGCGAAAACAGGCTGCCGGCCTGCCACTCGAAGGTGACCTTCTTGCTTTCGTCGTTCCAGACGGACGTTGATCCGCTGCCCTCAAGGACGAAGATAATCTCTTCGAAAAGCAGCCGTTGCGGGGCGATGTTTTTGCCGGGCGCGATCTCCAGCAAATAGCCGTCATTGACGTCACCGGTCCCGATCAGATTGAGATAGGCGCCGCGCGCGTCTTTCCAGGCCCAAGGCGCCAGCTCTACCTTGCGCAAATCCTCGATATAGAACTCGCGCAGGATCGGAATGTCCTGCGACTCAATCCATTTGTGATAGGCGGACTTGCCGCCGATCTCGACTGTCTGGCCTTTGATCATTGCTGTGACGACGCGCGTGGAAGCTCATGTTCTATTGTCACGCGGTTCTTCCTCCCGAAAGTATTTCTTCCGGAATTATCGATTAAGTCAATGTGGGTCGTTTTGCAGAGCCGGCGACTTCATTTTTCTTGCGACAGCATGGCTTCGTAGCCAAGCGTCTCCATCACCTCAACCACCGAGCGGCCGGTTCGGATCGCTTCTGCCATGCGCTGTTCGCTTGCCGCCAGGGCTTCCGCCTGGGTGAGCACCTCCTGCTCCTTGGCGCGCGGGATGAAGACCACGCCGCTCATGTCGGCAATGACGAGATCGCCGGGATGGACTTGCACGCCGGCACATTCGATCTCCTCGTTGAAGGATTCCTGCATCACGCGTCCGCGCGCGGTCACCTGCACCGCGCCGCGCCCGAACACCGGGAATTCCAGCTCCCGGCTTTCGTCCAGGTCGCGCGCCGCCCCATCGACAATGACGCCGCGGATCTTTTTGACTTGTGCGGCGAGCGAAAGAAGCCCGCCCCAGGCCGCGACATCGGTGCGTCCGCCATGGTCAACCACGATGACGTCCGATGCCGTCGCCGCCGCGATGGCGGGCGTGCAGAGATGCTGCTTCGGCTTCTGCAGCCCGGCCGGCTTGATCTTGACCGTCACCGTGCGTCCGACGATCCGCGGGCAGGGCCATAGCGGCCGCAGGCCCAGTGCCGCGCCCTTCAGCCCAAGGCGATCGAGCGCGTCCGATACTGCGCAGGTGTCGAGCTTGGCCAGCCGGTTAATTGCTTCATCTGTGCTCATCCTGTTGTGCTTTCCTCATGGGGCTGCGTCGCAATTGACTAGCGCGCGATTTTGCCAGTACACGCAGTAAGACTCGTAAACTCCCGTTTTCGCGAGAAGTAGGGAAGCTCTATTGCTCAGCACGTCTTTGTCAATCCGGCCGGCCTTTTTCACAAAAGCATTGGTATCGCCAGGGGTTTGCGTGAATGAATAAGCGTGCAGCCCGCCGCCGTTTGCCGGCCGGCCTGATCGCGCTGCGCGAACGCAATTTCGTTCTTTACACGGTCGGACAGTTCACTTCCCAGCTCGGCAGTTGGATCGAGCTTACCGCAGTGAGCTGGATCATTTATGAGATGACGAATTCCCCCCTGCTGCTGGGGCTTGTCGGCCTGTTCCGCGCCACCCCGACCATTCTATTGGCGTTGTTCGGCGGCGCCATTGCCGACCGGGTCCCAAGGCGACTCCTGCTGATGTGCACGGAGTCGACCATGCTCGCGGTCTCGCTCGTCATGGGCCTCCTGTCGTTTACCGGCCATCTGGAATACTGGCATCTTTACGCGTTGAACCTGGTCAGCGGCACGCTGCAGGCCTTCTCCGTGCCCTCGCGGCACGCGCTGTTTGCCGGCCTGGTGCCGCGCGAGGCGATGTCGAGCGCGGTCACCTTGAACTCGGTAGCGGTGCGGGGCGGCGGCTTCATCGGTCCGTCGATCGCCGGCCTGGCGCTGGTGCTTGGGGGTTATTCGCTACCGTTCTTCCTCAACGCCGCCAGTTTCGTCGCGATGCTCACCGCGCTTTGGATGATGCGCTTGCCGAAAGCGCAGGCGAACGCGACCGACAAACATCCGCCCTTGCGCGAAGGGATCACCGAAGGGGTGAACTTCGTCTGGCGCACGCCGGTCTTGCGCGTCGCCTTGCTGCTCGAACTCGCGACCGGGTTGTTCGGCCACAATGCCGCGCTCATTACCATCCTGGTGCGGGACGTGCTGAAGGCCGGGCCGGAATCCCTCGGCCTGCTGCTGAGCGCCACCGGGGCGGGCGCCTTGATCGGCATGACGCTGCTGCTCAGCTTCCCGGTCAAGCAGCACGGCCGGCTGATCCTCACGCTGGGCGTTCTCTACGCCGGACTCTGGGCCGGCGTCGGCGTGTCGCACCTGATCTGGCTTTCAGCGCTGCTTTTGCTCGCGCTCGGCACGGTCGACAGCATGTGGGGCGTGACGCGCAACACACTGGCGCAATTGCTGACCCCAGACGCGCTGCGCGGTCGGGTGATGTCGGTGGTGATGCTGGTGACCCGCGGTGCCTCTCAGCTCGGCCGCGTGCAAAGCGGCTTCACGGTGGGACTGATCGGAGCGCAGCCAGCGGTGCTGTTGGGCGCCGCCGTCGTGGGCGCGGCCATTCTGGCCTCATGGCGCGTACCGATGCCGGAATATAGCGGCAGGCTGGTGCCGCCGCAAACCGAAGAACTTCCCGAGCAACATTAGTTGCAATTTTTTCGCCGCGGCGGCCGCAAAAACTAGACCGCCTTGGCCGTCGGCACCGGCGAACGATACTTGGCGCAAAGTTGCTTCCAGCGTTCGGCGCGCTTCTTCTGCCGCTCCACCACCTCATCCGGGATGGTCAGGAAGGGCGGACGCAGCGGGCCGCAGTCGACATAACCTGCCGCCTGGGTCGCGATCTTCGATGCGGTTTCCCGCCATGAAAGATTCACCGGCACGCCCGGCGGTGGCAGCAGGTCGAGCGTGATGTCTTCGGCCAGTTTGCGGTCGCCGCGCGCCACCGCGTCGCGCAAGGCCAGCTGCGGCCACGGGCCCATCCAGGCATCGATCGACCAGAAGCCGGCGGCGCCATGTTCGGCGAAATTGAAATACTGGGTCTGCATCACGAAGATGCTCATCTTGCCGCGCACGGTGCGCATCAATTTGAGGAATTCCGGAACCTCGCGATGGCTGTCCTTCATGCCGATCACCGCCGGATTCTTGGTGATCTCGACGAATGCCTCCACCGGGATCTTGATATTGTGCAAAGTGGGGTTGTGATAGATCATGATGTTCAGCTTGGGGAACATCTCGCCGATCTCGCGGTAGAAGCGCACGGCATTGTCCACCGTCGAGGGGAAATAGAACGGCACGCCCAGCAGCACGCCGTCGGCGCCGGACTTCTCCACCACCTTCATCTTCTGCACCACCTCGCGGCTGTTCAGCGAGGTCGTCCCGACGAACACCGGCACGCGCTTCTTGGCGGCGGCGACGGTTTCGTTGGCGAGCACTTCGAATTCATCCGGCAAAAGGGTGTGGAATTCGCCGAAGCTGCCGGCCGCGGCCATCACGTTGGCGCCGTCCTGGACCATGCGGTCGACGCCTTTGTGCAATTTGGCCACGTCGACGGTGGAGGTCGCGCGGATGTCGGCCGCGTTGTCGGTGGCGAAGGCCGGCATCATTGCCATCAGCCCGCCGATATCTTTTGCGCTCAGCATCGTCGCACTCTCCTTGTTGCCGCGGGTGCTAGCCGCCGTTCAGGAATTTCAGTTTACCGGTCCATTTGCGCTTGATCGCGTCGGCATATTCTTTGTCGACCGTATTGACCTTCGGGAAGTCGTCTTTCCAATGATAGGGACGCACAGCATAGATGATAATGCGGCTGTTCGTCATGTCGCCGCTTTCGCGCCGTTCCGGCAGCAACATGGGGTCGATATAGCCGGTCCACATCCCGTCGATGATATCGGTCGCCGTCTTCGGGTCCCAGCGCGTGCCCACCGCCCACATCACTTCGGCGGGGTTGGTGATGTCGATATCATCGTCCACGATGATGATGATGCGCCCGAGGTAAGCCGCGGAGCCGCAGCCGGCCGCGACCAGCCCGGCCATCTTGGCGTGTCCAGGATGCATCTGTTCGATGGCGATCACATTGATGAAACGTGTGCCGCCGCCCGGCACTTTCCACACGCCTTTGATGCCCGGCACGCCGGCAGCTTCCAGCTCGTCCCAGAGCGAGGCGGCGCGGAACAGCGCGGAGCCCGCGACGCCGTATTGCACGCCGGGATGGGTCGGCAGCGCCGGCGGCGAGCCGGTGATGATCGGGCCGTTGCGGTGATAGATCGCCTTCACCTGCAGCACCGGCTCCAGCCCGCTGGAGGCGTAATAGCCAGGCCATTCCCCGAACGGCCCCTCGGGCATGGACACCTGTTCCGGCGGCGGCATGAAGCCCTCGAGCACGATTTCGGAATCGGCGGGAAAGGGGATGCCGGTCAGCTTGCCCTTGATGAGCTCGATCGGCCGGCCGAGGCGCGCACCGGCTGCGGCGAATTCGGATGCGCCTTCCGGCGGCGTGGAAGCCGACGCGGCGCTCAATGCCGGCGGCTGTCCGACGCTGACGGCGAATGGACAGGCCTCGCCGCGCGCCCAATATTTCTTGCGGATGGTGTCGCCGTGCTTGCCGGGTTCGATGAAGATGTTCACCGTCTTCTCGTCCTGCACCTGCACGCGGTAAGTGCCGGCATTGACCCAGTCGCTGTCTGGATCCTTGGTGATTACCATGCATTCGGTGCCGATATAGCGGCCGCCGTCACCCTTGTTCCAGTGCGGGGTGGGAAATTTCAGCACGTTGACCTGATCGCCGATCATGACGTTTTCCAGCACCGGGCCGGAGGCCACGACCTGCGGCGGGATCGGGTCGGCTTTCTTGCGGCGGTGCTTGCGGTAGGCCTGCACCAGCTCAAGCCCTTCCCCTTCGACGAACACGCGCGAGGCGCGGACATTCACCGCCACGCGGAAATCGTCCGGGTAGCCTTTGATTTTCTGGAACAGCAGGATCGGCGGCGTTTTCTTGCTCTGACTCAGGGTATAGAGCGCGCCCATTTCCAGATGGGGGTCGGCGCCGTCGATCACCTCGAGCTCGCCCATTTCTTCGGCGAGCTCGAGGCATTTGCGAAGATCGCCCAGCGCCGCGTTACGCCGGGCCTGCTCGTTACTCTCGGGCATGCTGCTCCCTACACCTTGCCGCGCTGGCGCGGCTTATTCCTTGAAGTCGGGCGAGATTTCTTTCTGCTGCAGGTCCGAAGCGAGGTGCTCCTGCATCGGAACGTTGATGAAGGCCGCCCAGACCGAGGGCTTGTCATCGAGATTGAAGTGCTGGTGCTCGACGCCGCCGGGCTTCATCGGCAGCAGGACGAGATCGCCCTTCTCCCAGTCCCAGCGCTCGCCGTCGACGATGGAATAGCCAAATCCTTCGGTCACGAAAATCAGCAGGCCGCCCTGATGGACGTGCTTGCCGGATTTGGTGACGATCTGGTGCTTGAACACACGCCACTGCTGCAGCGGCGTGTCC
>JAXDOO010000077.1:0-3391 GCA_034668865.1 Alphaproteobacteria bacterium | reverse complement strand
AGAGGCATTTTCACTGACATGGTTGTCAGTATGATGCGCGTGTGCTTCTCTTGTCAACCAGCGGACGGCGTTCACACCGCGTTTGGGAGCAAGGTTGATGGCAGACAACAGACCGATAAACAGCGTTTCAGAAGGAATGGCACTCGAGATTTTCGGCGATAATCAGCACTGGCCGCGACGCCAACGTCCGCCGCTCAGCTATCGTGAAGCCGCGCGGGAGACGCCTGTTTTCTCGCAAACCGACGTACTTGTCATTGGAGGCGGGCCTTCAGGGACGTCCGCAGCGGTCGCAGCTGCCCGGCTGGGCGCGGACGTAACTCTTGTTGAGCGTTACAATCATCTCGGCGGACTTTCGACCGGAGGGCTGGTTATCTGGATTGACCGCATGACGGACTGGGAGGGAAATCAAGTCATTGCCGGCTTTGCTCGGGAACTGCTCGACCGATTGCCCAAGGAGGCGATTATGGGCCCGCCTCGTGCCGAATGGGGATCAAAAGACACCGCCACCGCGGATTATTGGTCTTACCGATCGGCAGCCTTTCAAGGAATTGTGACGTGGTCCCCGACCATTGATCCGGAAGCGCTCAAGACGCTGTTAATACAACTGGTGGTCGAAAACAATATTCGGCTTCTCCTCCATGCCTTTGCCGTACAGCCGATCATGGATGGCAACACCATCAAAGGCGCTATTTTCGAAAGCAAGGAAGGCAGACATGCCGTACTAGCAATGGTCGTGGTCGACACGACTGGCGACGCGGACATTCTCTCCCGGGCGGGGGTTCCATCCGATTCCGATATTGACGACACCGATATCCATCACTGCATAAACACGGCCTTTATATTCGGCGGAGTGGATATGGTGCGCTGGACAGAATTTCGCCGGAACAACAAAGCCGGCTTTTCCGACTTCATGAAGCGAGGCCGGGACAAACTGAAATACTTTGAAAAACCGTTTTTCTCCTGGCGATCTGATATCGGACTCTTCATGGGTCCTCGGCTTTCGGGATACAGCGCCGTCGATGTGGAAGATTTGACCGAGGTCGAAATCAAATCCCGTCAATTGGCGGTCGGACATCTGGAGATATATCGCGCCGAAGCGCCGGGATTCGAAAATGCCTATCTTCTCCTTGGCGCACCTCAGGTAGGGGTCCGCCATAGCCGTCGCTTTGCAGCCGAGCGTATGGTGACGCGGGAAAATTGGGATAAGGCAACGATATGGGCCGATGAAATCGGGGTTTCGACCTCTTTGGCGCCCAAGTGGAAGAATATTTCCGTCCCATACGGTTCACTGCTGCCTCGCGGCGTGGAAGGTGCGATAGGCGCCGGCAGGCACGTCGCATGCGACGCCAGCTCACACACTTTTCTCCGGGAGATACCGCAATGCTGGATGACGGGCCAGGCGGCCGGCGTGGCTGCTGCGCTCGCGGCCAATTCAGGCGTTCATCCACGTCTCCTGGATTGCCGGCCGATTCAACGTGAGCTGCTGAAGCAGGGAGCCTATCTGTCACCTTCGGTGGCTGCAGCTGCGGAAGGTACTGCAGCGGCCGCGGAGTAGCCCGCCAGTCTCGATCATCAGTTGCCAGACAGCAGAACCTGGATACGGCTAGAGACCGATGCGATAATGCAGCTTCCGCAACACGTGTTGAAGCAGGCGTCTTGCCCTGGATGTGTCTTGTTGTGTCAGCTATAGGTGTTGGTACTTGCGCCGCTATTGCCGGTCAAAGCTTCGCCTTCATCTGAATCGCGGTAGAGATCGCGTAGCTTGACCCCTTCCCGGTTTCGGTCCCACGTTCCGGCAGGAACGCCGGTGGAACTCAACTCCCGCTTCCTTATCTTGTTGGTCGGCGTGCGGGGAAGGGCTTCCAGAATCTCGATGTATCTTGGCAACATGAAAGGGGGAAGGCGCTTGGCGAGAAAACCAATTAGCCTGCCTGGGTCCAGCGATCCGTCGGGGACAACGCACAACTTGATGTCATCATCGGCCTCGAAGCCGGAAGGAACGCCCACGGCCGCCGCTTCGCGGACGTGGGGAAAGGAAGCGGCAGCCACCTCTATGTCATAAGCAGAGATATTTTCCGCGCGGCGCCGGATGCGTTCTTTCAGGCGATCCACGAAAAACAAGTTGCCATCGCCATCAACATAACCTGCATCTCCGGTGTGAAACCAAAGATTTTTCCATGCGCTTACCGTCTCTTCGGGCATACCGAGATAGCCCTGCATTATGGTGGAGGGAACGCACGGACGAACTACAATCTCGCCGGTTGTATTTGGCGGCACTTCCTCGTCGTTATCCGGAGTGACGATCCTTAGCTCGTATTGACTGCTGATCAGTCGTCCGCAGGAGCCGGCGACGCGTAGACCATCGATTGGGGTCCAGGTCGGGCAGCCAATTTCTGTCATTCCCCACATTTCGATACCCTTCACGCCGAAGCGTTCCTCGAAGCCGGCGGCCAGGTGCTTTGGTATCGGGCAGCACATCAACCGATGCAGCGAATGGCATCGATCCTCGCGACGCGGCGGCTGGTTCGCGATCATTTCGATCATCGGTCCGTGTGCGATACTGAGGGTGGCACGCGACTCCCGGATTCGGTCGAGCCACCTCGTCGCGTCGAAGCGAGCGTCGAGCGCGATCCGCCCTCCAGCCGCAAAGCTCGCAAACACGCCCATATATTTGCCAGCGATGTGATTGAGGGGATGGGCGCAATAAAAGATGTCAGAGTCCTCGAGCTTCACGGCATCAATGACTTGTAGTGCCATCAAACACAGCTGCCCGTTGGGCATGCTAACGCCCTTAGCCGGGCCCGTGGTTCCGCTTGTGAACATCACTGAGCCGATCGCAGCGGGGACCACCGACGCTTCCGGAATCGCGCTTGATCCGATCGCGAGTATGCCCTCATAACTGGTTATTCTGATCACGCGTTCACCCGGACCGGCTGAATGACCTTCACCGCCAACGACAATAATGTCACGAAGGCAGCCGACGTCATGGTGCGCTTCGGCCAAACATGGCAGCAGATCGGCCTCGACCACTGCAACCGCTGGTGCCGCGATTCGCAGAATGTGACGCAGGGCCTCACCCCGCAAGGCGGGATTGATCGGCACTTCCGTTGCGCCGAGAAGCCCACATCCCAGCCAGGCGTGCAGATGCGGCAGTCTCGCCGCGCAAAGAATTGCGACGGTGGCGCCGCGCTGGATGCCCAATTCAGCCAGCGCGTTGGCAATTCTCGCGCCGGACCCAATAAATTCGCCATAGGTCTGGGTCAGGCCATCGAAGTCGGAGACGAAAGGTCGGTTGCGGTGGGACGCAAGCCTGCACAATGCAACCTCTCTGACAGTCCAGCGACTACGGTCGCTAAGCACCATGTGCGTCCTCCCCTTTTTATAGCTGCGG
>JAXDOO010000076.1:0-8518 GCA_034668865.1 Alphaproteobacteria bacterium | reverse complement strand
GACCAAGGCGCTGATCAGTCACTTCTCGGGGCTCGGCCTCACCAGTGCGCTCATCATTGATGGTGCCGAGGTCAACGCAGGTTTCGCGATGGCTGCGCGCAACATTCCGCACATCGACGTGCTGCCGATCCAGGGCATCAACGTCTATGACATTCTGCGCCGTCAGAAGCTTGTTCTGACCAAGGCCGCTCTCGATGCGTTGGAGGCGCGCTTCAAATGACAACCAAGGATCCGCGCCACTACGACGTCATCCTTTCGCCGGTGATCACCGAGAAAGCGACCATGGCGTCGGAAAGAAACCAGGTCGTGTTCAAGGTCGCCCGCACGGCGACCAAGCCGCAGATCAAGGAAGCGGTGGAGAAGCTCTTCGACGTCAAGGTCCTGAGCGTCAACACCCACATCCGCAAGGGCAAGGTGAAAGCCGCGCGCGGAAGCCTTGGTGTGCAGTCGGACGTCAAGCGCGCGATCGTGACCCTCGAAGAAGGTCACCGGATCGACGTGACGACGGGTTTGTAAGGAACGTAAGCGATGGCGCTTAAAACATTTAATCCGGTCACGCCGAGCCAGCGCCAGCTGGTGCTCGTCGATCGGTCTGCGCTCTACAAGGGCAAGCCGGTGAAGGCGCTGACCGAGGGCAAGTCATCCGCCGGCGGCCGCAACAACAATGGCCGTGTCACCGTGCGTTTCCGCGGCGGCGGGCACAAGCAGGCCTATCGCGTCATCGACTTCAAGCGCATGAAGTTCGACGCGCCGGCAGTGGTCGAGCGGCTGGAATATGATCCGAACCGCACCGCCTTCATCGCGCTGGTGAAGTACCAGGACGGCGAACTTGCCTACATCCTGGCGCCGCAGCGCCTTAGCGCCGGCGACAGCGTGGTGGCGGGCGAAAACGTGGACGTGAAGCCGGGCAACGCGATGCCGGCCGGTAATATCCCAGTCGGCACCATCGTGCACAATGTCGAGATCAAGATCGGCAAAGGTGGCCAGATCGCGCGTTCGGCGGGTACCTACGCGCAGATCGTCGGCCGCGACCAGGACTACGTGATCCTACGCCTGAATTCCGGCGAGCAGCGCCTGGTGCACGGCCGCTGCATGGCCACCGTTGGCGCGGTGTCCAACCCGGATGAGATGAACACTTCGATCGGCAAGGCCGGGCGCAAGCGCTGGCTGGGCCGCCGGCCGCATAACCGCGGCGTCACCATGAACCCGATCGACCACCCGCATGGCGGCGGCGAAGGCCGCACCTCCGGCGGCCGTCACCCGGTCACCCCATGGGGCTTCCCCACCAAGGGCAAGAAGACTCGCAAGAATAAAGTCACCGGTAAATTCATCATTGCCAGCCGCCTTGCGCGGAAGAAGAAGAAATAGGATGAGGACATGACGCGATCCGTTTGGAAAGGCCCGTTCGTTGATGGCTACCTGCTGAAGAAGGCGGACGTCTCGCGTTCGTCCGGCCGGCACGAAATCATCAAGATGTGGAGCCGGCGTTCGACGATCCTGCCGCAATTCGTCGGACTGACATTCGGCGTTTACAACGGGCAAAAGCACATCCCGGTGAGCGTCACCGAGGAAATGGTTGGACACAAGTTTGGCGAGTTCGCGCCGACGCGCACCTTCCACGGCCATTCGGCCGACCGGAAGGCTAAGCGCGCGCCGTCGGCCGCCGCACCCGCGTAAGGCAAGAGGACGACAATGGGCAAGCGCGCACGCGAGAGAGCGCTCTCGGAAAACGAAGCCAAGGCGGTTGCCCGCCTGCTGCGGATCTCACCGCAGAAGCTCAACCTTGTCGCCGGTCTGATCCGCGGCAAGAAGGTTTCGAGCGCACTCGCCGATCTGGAATTTTCCCGCAAGCGCATCGCGCGGGATGTTCGCAAATGCCTGGAGTCGGCGATCGCCAACGCCGAGAACAATCACGATCTCGACGTCGACGATCTCGTTGTCGCCGAGGCTTATGTCGGCAAGGCCTTGGTCATGAAGCGCTTCCATGCGCGCGGCCGCGGCCGGGCTGGCGGAATTTTGAAGCCTTTTTCGAATCTCACCATCGTGGTGCGTGAGGTCGAGGCGGGCGCTTAAGGAGAGCACGACCCATGGGTCAAAAGGTCAATCCGATCGGGCTGCGTCTCGGCGTGAATCGCACCTGGGATTCACGCTGGTATGCCGGCAAGGGCGAATACGGCACGCTGCTGCACGAGGATATGAAGATCCGCAAGGAGCTTCTGAAGCTTCTCAAGCAGGCGGCAGTGTCCAAGATCGTGATCGAGCGCCCGCACAAGAAGTGCCGAGTGACGATCCATTCGGCGCGCCCCGGCGTGGTGATCGGCAAGAAGGGCGCCGACATCGAGAAGCTGCGCAGGGTCGTTGCCGCGCTCACCCAGTCGGACGTGGTGATCAATATCGTCGAAATCCGCAAGCCGGAGCTCGACGCCCAGCTGGTTGGTGAATCGATTGCGCAGCAGCTCGAGCGGCGCGTTGCCTTCCGTCGTGCCATGAAGCGGGCGGTGCAGTCCGCCATGCGGCTTGGCGCCGAAGGCATCCGCATCAACTGCTCCGGCCGGCTCGGCGGCGCCGAGATCGCGCGCATGGAGTGGTACCGCGAAGGCCGCGTGCCGCTGCACACGCTGCGCGCCGACGTCGACTACGGCGTTGCAACCGGCTTCACGACTTACGGCACCTGCGGCGTCAAGGTCTGGATCTTCAAGGGCGAGATTATGGAACACGACCCGATGGCGCAGGACAAGAAGATGGCCGAAGGCGAGGCGGGGCGTCCGCGTCGCGATACGGCTTAACGCGAACGGAATTCAGGAAACGAGAGCAAGACCATGCTGCAACCGATGCGCACCAAGTTCCGCAAAGCGCACAAGGGACGTATCCGCGGCACCTCGAAGGCCGGCACCGAACTCAATTTCGGGCAATTCGGCCTCAAGGCGCTGGAGCCGGACCGCGTCACTGCGCGGCAGATCGAGGCCGCGCGCCGCGCGCTGACCCGGCACATGAAACGCGCTGGCCGTGTCTGGATTCGCATCTATCCGGACGTGCCGGTCTCAAAAAAGCCGATCGAAGTGCGTATGGGTAAGGGCAAGGGCACGCCGGAGTTCTGGGTCTGCCGCGTCAAGCCCGGCCGCATCATGTTTGAAGTAGATGGCGTCTCGGTGCAGGTCGCCAAGGAAGCCTTGGCCCTTGCAGCGGCGAAGCTATCCGTCAAGACCCGCTTCATCGAGCGCATCGCCGAGTAGGGCAGGAGGAACGATATGAAAACTGCCGACGCCAGGGCGATGACGGTCGATCAGCTCGACGACGAGGTGCTGAAGCTGAAGAAGGAGCAGTTCAACCTGCGCTTTCAGCGCGCCACCGGTCAGCTCGAGAATACCTCGCGAGTGCGCGTGATCCGGCGCGATATCGCCCGCGTCAAAACCGTCGCGGCGCAGAAGCGCCTGGGCCAGACGGCCCCGCAGCCCGCCGCGGAACCGAAACAGAAGCCTGCAGCTGCGCCGAAGGCGAAGCGTGCGGTGGCAGCGCGGCCAAAGAAGGCCACGAAGTCGAAGTCGAAGTAAGGGGAATAGGATGCCGAAGCGCACGCTCCAAGGTGTCGTGGTGAGCGACAAGCAGCAGAAGACGGTGGTGGTGCGCGTGGATCGCCGCTTCACCCATCCGACGCTGAAAAAGACCATCCGGCGGTCGAAGAAATATCACGCTCACGACGAGAGTAATGAATTCGGCGCCGGTGATGTCGTTTGGATCGAGGAACATCGTCCGATCTCTAAGCTCAAGCGCTGGACCGTGGTTCGCGGCGAAAAGCAGAAAACGGCGAAGTAATCGCGCAAGGCGCGAAGGAAAGTAGACGAGGCGCGGCATGATTCAGATGCAAACCAATCTCGACGTGGCGGACAATTCCGGCGCACGCCGTGTCATGTGCATCAAGGTGCTGGGCGGCTCGAAACGGCGTTACGCGACGATCGGCGACATCATCGTCGTGTCTGTCAAGGAAGCGATCCCGCGTGGGCGCGTGAAGAAGGGGGAGGTGATGAAGGCGGTGGTGGTGCGCGTTTCGAAGGACATCAAGCGTCCGGACGGCTCGACCATCCGTTTCGACCGCAACGCCGCGGTGCTGATCAACGCCCAGTCGGAGCCGGTCGGCACCCGTATCTTCGGGCCAGTGCCGCGCGAGCTGCGCGCAAAGAACCACATGAAGATCATCTCGCTTGCCCCGGAGGTGTTGTGATGGCTGCCAAGATCCGCAAGGGCGACAAGGTGGTTGTGTTGACCGGGCGCGATAAGGGCCGGTCAGGTGAAGTGCTTGAAGTGCGCCCCGGTGAGGGCCGCGCGCTTGTACGTGGAATTAATATGGCCAAGCGCCATCAGCGCCAGACTGCCAACCAGGAAGGCGGCATCATCTCCAAGGAGGGAACGATCCATCTGTCCAACCTGGCGGTCGCCGATCCGAAGTCGGGCAAGCCGACGCGCATTGGTTTCAAGCTGATGAAGGACGGCCAGCGCGTCCGCGTAGCGAAGCGTTCAGGAGTCGAGATCGATGGCTGAGACAGACAAAACCCAGGCGGCGAAGGCCGAAGCCAAGAAGGCCCAGCAGGCCGAGAAAGCCGATCGCGCCAAGAAGGCCCAAAAGGCCGAGGGTGCGAAGGCTGAAGGCGGCGGCAAGAAGCTGCGCGAGGAGCGAGTGCCGCCGCGACTGGCGAACTTTTACGAAGAAACCGTCCGGGCCAAGCTCACCGAGCAGTTCGGCTATACCAACCGCATGCAGGTCCCGACGCTCGACAAGATCGTACTCAATATGGGCATTGGTGAGGGCGTGAACGACCGTAAGAAGGTCGACCAGGCCGCATCCGACCTCGCGCTGATTGCTGGTCAGAAGCCGGTCATCACCAAGTCGCGTAAATCGGTCGCCAACTTCAAGCTGCGTGACGGCCAGGCGATCGGCTGCAAGGTCACCCTGCGCCGCGCTCGCATGTTCGAGTTCATCGACCGGCTGATCAACATTGCGCTGCCGCGCGTGCGCGACTTCCGCGGGCTCAATCCCAAGAGCTTCGACGGCCGCGGCAATTATTCGATGGGCGTGAAGGAACACATTATTTTCCCGGAGATCGACTACGACAAGGCAGCCGAGGTCTGGGGCATGGACATCACCGTTTGCACGACCGCGCGTACCGACGACGAAGCGCGTGCCTTGCTTGCGGCATTCAACTTCCCGTTCCGGCAGTGAGGGACAGCTGTCCCTCAGACGCGGAAACCTAGGAGATACGAATGGCGAAGAAGAGTTCGATAGAGAAGAATAATCGGCGTCGGCAGATGTCGAAGCAGATGGGGCCTAAGCGCGCCAAGCTGAAGGAGATCGCACGCGACAAGACGAAGCCGATGGAAGAGCGCTTTGCGGCGACGCTGAAGCTCGCCGAGATGCCGCGCAACTCGTCCGCGACGCGCATTCGCAATCGCTGCGAGCTGACCGGCCGGCCGCGCGCTTATTATCGCAAGCACAAGCTCAGCCGTATCGCGTTGCGGGACTTGGGCTCCAAGGGCCTGATCCCCGGCCTGTTGAAGTCGAGCTGGTGAGGGGGATCGCGACATGTCATTGAACGATCCGATCGGCGATTTGATCACTCGCATCCGCAACGCGCAGATGCGCAACAAGCCCAAGGTCTCGAGCCCGGGCTCGAAACTGCGCGAAAGCGTGCTCGAAGTGCTCAAGAGCGAAGGCTATATCCGTGGCTATGCCTCGGTGGAGCATACCAGCGGCCGCAGCGAGCTCGAGATCGAGCTGAAATATTTCGACGGGGAGCCGGTGATTCGCGAGATCTCCCGGATCTCCAAGCCCGGCCGCCGCGTCTATGCCTCGGTGAAGGCTCTGCCGCGCATCAATAACGGCCTCGGCGTGTCGATCTTGTCGACGCCGAAGGGGGTGATGGCGGACCACGCCGCGCGCGACGCCAATGTCGGCGGTGAAATCCTGTTCACGGTGTTCTAATCATGTCTCGTATCGGAAAAAAGCCAGTTCCCGTTCCGTCCGGCGTCACCGCCAACATCGAAGGACAGACCGTGAAGGTGAAGGGCCCGAAAGGCGCGCTTCAGTTCGTGGTGCCCGAAGAGGTGTCAGTGAAGCTGGAAGACGGCAAAGTGCAGGTGGATCCGCGCAATGAGAGCAAGCGCGCGCGCTCGATGTGGGGCACGTCGCGTACGCTGGTGGCCAATCTGGTTACCGGCGTGACCAAGGGCTTCGAGCGGAAGCTGGAAATCACCGGCGTCGGCTATCGTGCCGCGGTGCAGGGCAAGAACCTGCAGCTGGCGCTCGGCTATAGCCACGACGTGATCTATCCGATCCCCGAGGGGATCCAGATCGTGACGCCGAAGCCGACCGAAATCACAATCACCGGCATCGACAGCCAGAAAGTCGGGCAGGTTGCGGCGGAAATCCGCGGCTTCCGCCCGCCTGAGCCCTACAAGGGCAAGGGCGTGAAATATGCCGGCGAATACATCTTCCGTAAGGAAGGCAAGAAGAAGTAGTAACGGAGCAGGCGATGGCGAAGTTCAAAAGCCCGACCGAGCGGCGCACGGCGAGTGTCCGCAGGAAGGTCAAGCAGGCGGCCGGCGCGCGCAAGCGGCTGTCGGTATTTCGCTCGTCGCAGCACATCTATGCGCAGATCATCGACGACGTGAAAGGCGAGACCCTGGTCGCGGCCTCGTCGCTGGAAAAGCCGATGCGCGAAAGCCTCAAGGCGGGCGGCAATGTCGATGCGGCCAAGGCAGTCGGCAAGTTAATCGCCGAGCGTGCGCTGGCGAAGGGACTGAAGGACGTCGTGTTCGACCGCGGCGGCTATCTCTACCACGGGCGCGTGAAGGCGCTGGCTGACGCTGCCCGCGAGGGCGGCCTCAATTTCTGATTTGATTGGAACGAAAAATGGCACGTGAACATGGGCACCGGGAAGAGCGCGACAGCGAGTTCGTCGACAAGCTCGTCCATATCAACCGGGTAGCCAAGGTGGTGAAGGGCGGACGCCGCTTCGGCTTCGCCGCGCTCGTCATCGTCGGCGATCAGAAAGGCCGGGTCGGTTTCGGCCACGGCAAGGCGCGCGAGGTGCCGGAAGCGATCCGCAAGGCCACCGATTCCGCCAAGCGCAGCTTGATCCGCGTCCCGCTGCGCGAGGGCCGTACGCTGCATCACGACGTGGCGGGCCGCCACGGCGCCGGCAAGGTTTTCCTGCGCGCTGCGCCTCCGGGAACCGGCATCATCGCCGGCGGTCCGATGCGCGCCGTGTTCGAGACGCTCGGCATGCAGGACGTCGTGGCGAAGTCGCTCGGCTCGTCCAACCCTTACAACATGGTGCGGGCGACTTTCGACGCGCTCAAGCACCAGGACTCGCCGCGTTCGGTTGCGGCGCGCCGCAACATCAAGGTATCCGCGCTGCAGGCGCGCCGCCAGGGCGGCGACGCGGAAGCGGCGAGCGAGTGAGTTCTGACATGAGCAAGACCCCCAAGATGCTCAAGGTGAAGCAGATCGGCAGCCCGATCCGCCGTCACCATACCCAGCGCGAGACCTTGATTGGCCTCGGGCTCAACCGTATCGGCCGCGTATCGGAATTGCCCGACACCGCGCAGACCCGCGGCATGGTCGCCAAGGTCAAGCATCTGGTGAGCGTGGTCGACGGGCAGTAATTGGAGACGTCCGGCCGGTGTGATTTCGGCATGGCGAATTGCAAGATCGAGGACTTTGTTATGAAGCTGCACGAACTTTCCGACAACGCGGGCGCGCACAAAGCGCGCATGCGCATCGGCCGCGGCATCGGCTCGGGCAAGGGCAAGACCGGCGGCCGCGGCGGCAAGGGCCAGACCGCACGCTCCGGCGTGCGCATCAAAGGCTTTGAAGGCGGTCAGATGCCGCTGCATCGCCGCCTGCCAAAGCGCGGCTTCGACAATTCGCCATTCGCGCTGAAACTGAATGAGATCAATCTCGGCCGTCTGCAGGCTGCGATCGATGCCGGAAAGCTCGATGCCAAGTCAACGATCAATGCCGAGACACTGGTCAAGGCCGGCGTAATGCGCCGCGCGCGGGCGGGCGTGCGGCTGCTGGGCACGGGTGAGCTGAAGGCCAAAATCAATATCGAGGTCTATGGCGCATCCAAATCGGCGCAAGCCGCGGTCGAGAAGGCCGGCGGCTCGGTGAAAATTCTGGCGCCAAAAAAGGAGCCGTCGGAGCCGAAGGGCAAGAATGCTCTGGCCGCGCTCTGCAAAGGTTAGTCCAAGGGCAAGGCTGCCGAGAGCAAGGCTGCCGAGGGCTAGGCTGCCGAGGGCGAGCAGGGCGGGACCGCGGCCTGATTTTTTGCAGCGCCGCGGTGACCGGTCTTGTAGTGGCCATCGGCGTCTTTACCTTGGGGCAGGGGAATGGCTGGGCTTATCCGGCCTGACGAAGAAACGGATCGGAGCCGGGCATGGTCTCTGCTGCAGAACAACTAGCGGCAAACCTCAATTTCTCGGCGCTGGCCAAAGCCGATGAGCTGAAGAAGCGCATCTGGTT
>JAXDOO010000075.1:0-6332 GCA_034668865.1 Alphaproteobacteria bacterium | reverse complement strand
AGACGCGTATCGCTCCATACGGGTCTCGCCCTTGACGCTCACGAGATCGGCGGCTAGCCCGTGACCAAAGCCGCCGCGGCGGCTCCCGCCATGGTATGAGCTGTCGCTCGCAGCCTTGTTTCCGGTTGCGATCGCTTGCCGGTAATCGTCGCGGAATGCGCTTGTTATGCCCGGCATGAGCCCGGCGTTATCCATGGCGCGAAGAGCGCGGTAAAGCTTTAGCTTGAAGCCCCGATCCATGCCTCCGATGACGTAATCCTTGGTCGACATGCCGGCTCTTTCTGCCGCGATCGGATCCTTCCATGTGAAGTCCCCGACGATGTACTTCGTAATCGCTGTGATGACGGTCCGCATTTTGCCCTTCTTCTTGACCGTCTTTTTTATCCGCTCTGTCACCTTATTGGTATCGACTTTCGGCGTCCGTTCGTACAGCGACCAGAGATAGTCGTCGACGCAGGCATCGAGCACGGGGCATTCGCTCGGAGCTTCAACCGGACGCACAGGCGGCAGGGGGTCGTCGTTCACTGTCTTAGACGGGAACAGGGACCTGAGCCGAACGGGTGTTTCCGGCGCAAGCGTCAGACGAGACTCAAGCAGCGGGGCCTCGACGACGGGTAGCTCGGCGGCGGAAACGCCCCCGAAGGCAGGTTCTGCCGGGTTCGGGTCTGGTGTCGCCGTCTCACCGAGGGATGCCATTGTGGTTGCCAGCGGTGCGTCGAGCGCATCAGCCTCAGGGCTTAAAGAGATTGCGCCAGCCTCTGGGCTTAAAGAGATGGCGCCGGCCTCAGGGCTTAAAGAGATTGCGTCGCTGGTCGCATCCCCGCCCGTGATCGCTGTTGCAGTATTGTCGACGGCGAACGAACCGAAGCTGCTCCTGGCAGTGCCCGAAGGGGCGAGAGCGACCGTTCCGCACAATACCGCCAACGTAACAAACTGGCGCGGTCTCATGATTCCTCGCCTCTTGTCCACGCTCGACCTGAGGGCCCCCCGGCCGCCCGACACATGACAAGCGCGATTGTCGGATCAGCATCGCTTCATGCAATAGAAGAAAGCTACAGGTAGTCGTTTTTCTCCGAAGTTGTTGCCAAAATACAACGTGTTCGAGGGCGACAAAGATGTCGTGGCACGCGCAGGACTGGAAGCGATACCGCGACGGGCAGTCGGCTAATGTTGGCCCATAGCGCGTCGCTACGCCGCTATGACCCATTCAGCTCCGGGAAATTCGCGAACCGCTTCAGGTTCGGGTCGTAGCGCGTCGGTCCGAGCAGCGGAAGCACGCGCGCCAGGACGACATTGGCGATGCGCGACGTGTGCCGGACATAGAGATCAAGCGGACTGAGCTCGAACCGCAACCGGTATTTCGGATCATAATTCAGCCCGCTGCTGTGGAACGATCTGTACCCGTTTGCCATGGCCCACGACATCAAATCGCGCACCACCACGAAATAAAGATGCAAATCGAGCGCCAGCGCGTAATCGAGGCCGATATATTCGGAACAGATCGCGTCGTCCTGCACCAGGCACAGGTTGAAAGCCACGATGCGGCTGTCTTTGCGCCAGAGGAAAAAGCGCGTCTTCTCCGGCATGGCCCGACCGAGCTGGCAGAAGAACTCTTTCGTCAGTTTCTCGAAATGTAGGGTCGATCGTTCGTAGACCTGCAGGTAGAGCGGATAGATGTCGTCGACGAACGGCGTGATGTCCTCGACCAGGGTCATCTGGATCGGGCCTGCCTTTGCGGCGTCCTCGAACTTGCGGCGCAATTGATTGCGCATTTTCGAGCTGAGGCTTCGTGCAGCGTATTCGTCGAAATTCAGGTAGTCGATGCTCCGGCTCACCATCGGCATGCTCGGAATGCGGGCGAAGCCTTTCTGTACAAAGCAGCGCAAAGCGGTGCGGTATTCCGCAGGAAATTCCTTAAGCACGATGAGCGACGCGCCGAGCCTGCGCGCGTGCGCCGGAATGGCGGCAGCGAGGGCAATTGCAATCGCATGGTTGGTTGGCTCATCGAGGCCATCGAGATGACCTTCGCCCACGGCGCATCCGACCATCAGCGTGCTCAGCCGTAGGAAACGTGGCCAGACCCGGCGGACCAGACCGGCCAATTTTGCGATTCTTTCCGCGAGCCCGGCAAGCAGATCCTGATCGACGATCAAGAATGGCTGTACCGCAAGGACCTCGCCGCTTTTGTCGACAACCGCGTAGTAAAGGTAATCGAAGCCCTGATGAATAGTATCTTCGACCAGCTCGTAGAACCGCCGGTCCTTCCGGTGGCGCGCGAACGCGGTCTTCCAAAATCCGCAACTCATGAGTTCCGCGCGCCGCAACACCTCTACATGAGGGCGTTCCAATACTTCGCGGCGCCCCGCTTCAATCGAATCGGATTGGCGCGGCGCTCTATCGAGATCGATCCCGGTCAGTGTGAGTTCTCCGTGCGGTTGGCAGGACGCTCTGCACGTCAGCACGTGTCCAGCCAACGGCATTGGCGCCTGAATTCGTTGTTCGTGCAATCGATCGCTTGTGGGTGCAACGCTGATGCTTGAATTGGAACGGATGACTCAGTGAGCGTCCGTCATCCAAACTCCTCACCCAAAGATCGCCTGCAGAAAGAAACGGCGTTTGCTGCGGCAGGGATCCATCAACTGGCAAATCTGTCCAAAATTTAATTTCGCATCCGTTGTTGCGGTCAGCGCGGCAGGCAGGGGGTTTCCTTTCCGGCCAGTATCGGCGCGCTTGGCGCGTGCCTCCTGGTCGCAGCCGTGGCCTGCACCGTACGGCGTAAAGCCGGCGTTCCCGCTGCTAAGTAATTCGCTGTTTCGTTGAGGGGGGAATTTGCGTACAAACCCCGCCACTACTTGCGACCGGAGCAGGCGGTCCCAGGACGACGGACTCGCGCTATTTGGGGAAGAGCGGGTCGCCGCAATTCTGGCCTGCCATTTCGGCTATATCTGGGAGCTGCGAGCCAGCGCTTTTTTGGAACCGCTGGATTTCGACGGCATAAAACCTGCAATTAACGTAGAGGCATTTTGCTTCATGAGTGCTGACATCGCTGCATTATTTAGAGATCATGAATCAGAGCGCTATGCGATGCATAGCCTTCACATCAACGAGCAGATGGTGAGGCTGCTTAAGACGATCGGATATGACGTGGGCTTCTGTAAGGGAGTCGGGCAATATCTCTATGATCGTGAGGGAGTTCGGTATCTCGATTTGCTCAGCGGCTTCGGAGTCTTCGCGATCGGACGGAACCATCCGACCTTGCGGGAGGCTTTGAAGAGCGTTCTCGATAGTGATCTGCCCAATCTCGTGCAATTGGATGTGTCGACGCTGGCGGGTATCCTTGCCGAACGGCTGCTGGCTCAAGTGCCCTATCTCGACAAGGTATTCTTCGCCAATTCCGGGGCGGACGCCGTCGAGGCAGCCATTAAGTTTTCACGTTCAGCGACGGGCAGACCGGGCATAATCTCGTGTGAGCACGCGTTCCACGGTCTCTCTTATGGCGCCCTCTCGCTTTGTGGCGATGAGATATTCCGTAAAGGCTTTGGACCCTTCCTTCCGGATTGCGCACGGA
The DNA here is from genome assembly GCA_034668865.1 of Alphaproteobacteria bacterium. Classification (GTDB taxonomy): domain Bacteria; phylum Pseudomonadota; class Alphaproteobacteria; order Rhizobiales; family Xanthobacteraceae; genus CANKHA01. The sequence goes on along the minus strand of JAXDOO010000075.1, from coordinate 2,764 downwards.
TTCCATTCAACGACCTGGCGGCGCTGGAAAAGGCGTTGCGCGCACGAACGGCAGCAGCTTTCATCGTTGAACCGATCCAGGGCAAGGGTGTCAATCTTCCAGCGGACAATTATCTTAAAGATGCCGCTGAACTGTGCCGTCGCCACGGCACTTTGTTCGTCGTCGATGAGATCCAAACCGGACTAGGCCGTACCGGGCGCTTCCTTGCGCTGGAGCACTGGAACGCCGAACCGGACATGGTCCTCCTTTCCAAGAGTCTGTCTGGCGGCCACGTGCCTGTCGGCGCGGTCCTGACGCGAAAGAACATTTTCGAAAAGACCTTCAGCCGAATGGATCGCGCTGTCGTACACGGATCGACCTTCGGTAAGAATGATCTCGCTATGGCCGCGGGAATTGCGACACTCGATGTGATCGCGTCGGAAAATCTGATTCACAATGCCGAGGTGAGGGGAGAGCAATTGTTGCGGGCATTAACTGCGATGATCCCGCGCTACGAGTTTCTAAGCGAGGTTCGCGGCAAGGGATTGATGATCGGCATCGAATTTGGAGCACCAAAGTCTTTAAAGTTGAAAGCATCCTGGAACATGCTGGAGACCGCAAGCACCGGTCTGTTTTGCCAACTAATTACGATACCTTTGTTCAAAGAACATAAGATCGTGACTCAGGTGGCGGGCCATGCAAGCCACACGATCAAACTGCTCCCAGCACTGGTCGTGTCTTCGGACGACTGTGATTGGATCTCGGCTGCATTCGATGCGGCCATCGGGGACAGTCATCGCGTCCCGGGGGCCGTTTGGACGCTTGGGAGGACACTGGCCGGCAATGCATTTCGGGGCTGATGGAACCTGCGGGAGTGCGATACGTTGAGCCTCTAGCCTAAGGGGGGTCCAACATATATCTACACAATACCGGGTGCCTTATTGAGTTGTTGGGTGCCTAAATCTGCCGCCGCCCGTCGCACGTTACATTGGGATTGTAATGCTGGACACCATACAACTGCCTCGGGACCTCAGGGCATTAAGCATCTCAGACCTCAAACAGGTAGCCGACGAGTTGCGTGCTGAAACGATCGCCGCCGTCGCCGTTACCGGCGGGCATCTCGGGGCGGGCCTGGGAGTTGTCGAGCTTACCGTTGCGCTCCATCACGTGTTCGATACGCCGACCGACAAGTTGATCTGGGACGTTGGACACCAAGCTTATCCTCACAAAATCTTGACCGGTCGTCGCGACCGGATTCGCACGTTACGTGCTGGCGGCGGGCTGTCCGGTTTCACCAAACGGGCGGAAAGCGAATATGATCCGTTCGGCGCCGCTCATGCGTCGACTTCAATTTCGGCCGCACTTGGTATGGCCGTGGCGCGTGACTTGCAGGGACAGACTCACAACATTGTTGCCGTGATCGGCGACGGCGCGCTGTCGGCAGGGATGGCATATGAGGCGATGAACAACGCCGGTGCGATGAATTCGCGTCTGATCGTTATCCTCAATGATAATGAGATGTCGATCGCGCCGCCGGTCGGCGCCATGTCGGCCTACCTGTCGCGGCTGCTGTCCGGGCAGACCTATCTGAAACTCCGCGACATCGGAAAGCAACTTGCCAATCACCTGCCGAAGTTTCTCCAGGAGAAGGCCGAGCGTGCAGAGGAGTTCGCACGCGGCTTTTGGACTGGGGGCACGATGTTTGAGGAAATGGGCTTCTATTATGTCGGTCCGGTCGACGGCCATAACCTCGACCACCTTTTGCCGGTTCTGAAGAATGTGCGCGATGCAAAAGAGGGACCGATACTGGTTCATGTCGTTACGAAAAAGGGCAATGGCTACGCCCCCGCTGAGGCCTCCAGCGACAAATATCATGGGGTTGTGAAGTTCGACGTCGCCACCGGCAAGCAAGCGAAGGCCAAGACGAATGCGCCGTCGTATACGAAAGTATTTGGCGACAGTCTGGTCAAAGAAGCAGCGAAAGATGATCGAATCGTCGCCATCACCGCAGCGATGCCCGCGGGCACCGGAGTCGACATTTTCGAAAAGATCTATCCGGAACGAACGTTCGACGTCGGCATTGCTGAGCAACACGCGGTAACGTTTGCGGCCGGTATGGCGGCAGAGGGTTTTAAGCCGTTCTGCGCGATTTACTCCACGTTCCTGCAGCGCGCCTATGATCAAGTGGTGCACGACGTCGCGCTGCAATCGCTGCCGGTACGCTTTGCGATTGATCGCGCTGGTTTGGTCGGCGCCGATGGTCCGACCCATGCCGGTTCCTTCGATGTCGCCTATCTCTGCTGCCTTCCTGGCTTTGTTGTCATGGCGGCTGCGGATGAAGCCGAACTCGTTCATATGATCGCCACCGCGGCAGCCATCGACGATCGTCCGAGCGCGGTCCGCTATCCGCGTGGCGATGGTATTGGAGCGGAAATGCCGGAGGTCGGCGTGCCGCTGCCGATCGGCAAGGGCCGGATTATTCGGCACGGCAGTAAGGTGGCATTATTTTCATTCGGCGCGCGGCTGGCCGAATGCTCGAAGGCTGCCATCGAACTTGCTGCCCATGGACTTTCTACCACCGTAGCGGACGCTCGCTTTGCGAAGCCATTAGATACCGATCTCATCCTGAAACTCGCGAGCGAGCACGAAGTGCTCATTACTATTGAAGAGGGTTCAATCGGCGGCTTCGGCTCCCAGGTGCTGCAAACCCTCGCCGAACATGAAGCTTTGGAAAACGGCCTTAAGGTTCGTTCGATGGTTTTGCCGGACGTATTTCTCGACCAGG
>JAXDOO010000074.1:0-3794 GCA_034668865.1 Alphaproteobacteria bacterium | reverse complement strand
AATGCGGGCCGGCAACGAGCGAAGCGGCTCGCTCCATTGCGGCGGAACCGCGATGAGCCATACTCTTTGGCAGTCGAAACGCAGGCCGCCAGCGATGTTTCTCGTTGCCATTGACCAGGGGACCACCTCGACCCGCGCCATAGTCTTCGACGCTGCGCTCCGCGCCGTGGCCAGCGCGCAGGAGGAGTTGCGGCAGCTCTATCCTGCGCCCGGCTGGGTGGAGCACGACCCGGAGGAAATCTGGGCTGCCACCGTTGCGACCGTCCGCGCGGCCATGCTGCGCGCCGATGCCTCAGCGCGCGACGTCGCCGCCATCGGCATCACCAACCAGCGCGAGACCGCCATTGTCTGGGACCGCGAGAGCGGCAAGCCGATCCACAACGCCATTGTGTGGCAGGACCGCCGCACCGACGATCTGTGCGCAAGCCTGCGTGCGGCGTCGCACGAGACCGCCATCCAGCGGAAAACCGGGCTCCTGCTCGATCCCTATTTCTCAGCGACCAAGATCGGATGGCTGCTCGATCGCGTCGAGGGCGCACGCCGTCTCGGCGAGGAAGGGCGCCTCGCCTTCGGCACGGTCGATTCGTTTCTGATGTGGCGGCTGACCGGTGGCCGCGTGCATGTGACCGACGCGACCAACGCCGCGCGCACGCTTCTGTTTAATATCCACCACGGATGCTGGGACGAGGCGCTCACCGATCTGTTCCGCGTGCCGATGCCGATGCTGCCGGTGGTGCGCGACTGCGCCGCCGATTTCGGGCACACCGACCCGAGGCTGTTCGGCGGCGCGATCCGCGTTGCCGGCATCGCCGGCGACCAGCAGGCGGCGACGATTGGGCAGGGCTGCCTGTCGCCCGGCATGATGAAAGCCACCTACGGCACCGGCTGCTTCGCGCTCCTACATACCGGCGCGGAGCCCGTCGCATCGCACCATCGGCTGCTCACCACCATTGCCTATCAGATCGGGGGCAAACGCACCTACGCGCTCGAAGGGGCGATCTTCGTGGCCGGCGCGGCGGTGCAATGGCTGCGCGACAGCCTCGGCCTGATCCGGGCCGCCGACGAGCTGGATGGTCTTGCGGCCCGCGCCGACCCGGCTGAGCAGGTCTACCTCGTCCCGGCCTTCGTCGGACTCGGGGCGCCGTGGTGGGACGCGAACGCGCGCGCCGCGATCTACGGGCTCACCCGCAAGTCGGGCGCGGCGGAGCTCGCGCGCGCCGTGGTGGAGGCGGTCGGCTATCAGACGCGCGATCTCCTGGTCGCCATGCAGGCTGATTGGCCGTCCGCGGCGAGCGGCGCGACAGTGCTGCGCGTTGACGGCGGGATGACCGCGAGTCCCGCGACCCTGCAGTTTCTCGCCGACATCGTCGGTGCGCCAGTCGACCGCCCCACCGTCATAGAGACCACGGCGCTCGGCGCCGCCTATCTCGCGGGCTTCCAGGCCGGCATCTGCCCGGATTTCGAAACCTTCGGCCGCACGTGGCGGCTGGATCGCCGGTTCGTGCCCGAGATGGCGCCTGACGTGCGCGAACGCAAATACGCTGGCTGGCTCGACGTGGTGCGGCGCACGACCACCACCGCTTGAATCGATGCCGCTGGCGTGGCCGGGTTCATGATCGAGCGGGCGCTGGGCGACTTGCGCGCGACGGTGTTGCCAGGGAATTTTGACGTGCCGCTACCGCCTCACCGCTGAGATCGACAAGGGAAAAAAGACATGGGCACTCGATTTGGAAGGATCGCAGCCATCGGCGTCGCCTGTTGCTGCACCTCGACCGCTGCCTACGCGCAGCAGCAACAAGATCCAACAAAACTTCAACCGGTCAGTCGGCCATTCCCTATCGTGCAGTATCAGTTCGGGGATGTTCCGCTGGCGCTTCCGCAAGATTGGGTCGAGACAAAATTCGTCAGCATCGGCGCAGGCTCACGGCCATTTATAACATTCGCCAATGTGAACCTCCGTCAGCCGCCGCGCAGCACGCATTTCGATGTTCCGCCATTGCGTAGCTTCGTTATGGTAGGCGTTCCTAGGGAATTGGTTGAGCGGAACCTGCGCGAGCAAAAGATTGCCTTGGAGCAGCGGTGGTCCGATCGGGCCGGCGATAACGACGGTTTCTGGCGGTGGAAAACCGGAGAGTATGTGCTGGTCGGCTCGTCTTATCCCCGACCTCTCGACCAGCCGCTGTTTGTTAAATGCACCGGATCGTTGCGGCAGGACCGAAAGCCTCACAACCGACCGACCGACGGTTTCAAGCGTGCGGCGGACGAGCAACGATGTGGTGTCTCATTCTATTGGACCCTCAACGCGGGCGTTCGTTATGACTTTTACGACACGGACTTTCCGAAATCGCGCTGGACCGAACTCGACCAGCAGGTCCTTGCGCTTTTGGATTTTCTTGACGGCCGAAAGGTTTGGCCTGGCGGCAAATGAACTAAACAATTGGGAGGTGCGATCATGGGCTACATGGTCAGGCCGAAACTGTGCTTGGACGACGCGCCTTCCAACAGAACGCCGCGCGATCGCCGGAGGAGGGCAAGGCTGCTGATGATTCAACCAAAAAGACCTTGGCGTTTCTGAATACCCTCGCCGCGGGCCGCACCTTTCCGTAATGATGGTCAAACCCTTGCAACTTGCGGCGATCCGCGCGGGGGGTGCTGTGGGCGAATGTGTGGTTTGGCTAGGACGGCCGCCACGAGCCTAAGGCGCATTACTTCGCGCCGGAAAGCCGCTTAGCCTCGGCGACCATCTCCGGAGAGGTGGCATAGAGCTCAGTGATCATCCGCTGCAGTTCCTCGCCCGCAACGGGCTCGACCTCGATTTTCTGCTTGGCCGCCTCGGCGATAAATTCTTTATCTTCCATCGTCTGCATGAAGGCCTTGCGCAAAATCGCGATCCTGTCGGCTGGAACGCCCGGCGGCGCGACGAAAGGCCAGCCGAACAGCTGGCGCGCGATGATCAGCTTGAGCAACTGCTTCTGCTTCTCGTCCTTAGCGATGTCGAGCACCAGCGGCACATCCGGCAACTGCGCGTGCTTCTTGAACCCGAACTGGAGCAAAAGTTTCAACCGGTTGTCGTCAACCCACGCCTGATGGGTATTCTTAATGCTGGACCATGACCACCCGCAGCGGCCCTGGACTTCGCCGCGCTCGATCGCAAGTGAAACGTCTCCGCTGACTTTGTAGCCGGAGACGATGTCGAACTTAGAGCCGAACACTGCATTCATTGCCGCGGGTAGCTCGCCGCTGTCGCCGCCGGCGACAGCGCCGACGATGATGCGCTTCTCAAAAGTGTCCTCGAAGCGGTTGATACCCGCCGAGGCCGCCACCGCGCATATATTGGTTTCGCTGCTCGGGGTCCCTATCCAGTTTAACTCGGGGCCCGTAAATGCCGCAGCCTGGTTGCCGAACAAAGCATCGAAACCGGCGCCGCGCGCGATAATGCCGAAAGCCGTGCCGTCGCGCGGTGCGGTGCTCTTCAACCAGTTGGCCAGCTTAAGGCTGCCGGCGCCTTCCATGTTCTTAGGCACGATAGTGGGATTGCCTGCGATGTATTTGCCCATATGCCGGGCTAGCAAGCGGCCGCGCTGGTCGTAACCAGCACCGACAAAAAAGCCGATATAGAGATCGATCGTCTTGCCTTTGTAAAAAGTTTCCGCGTCTTGCGCGCGAGTCGGCAGAGCCGAGGTGGTGAGCAGAAGCGCGAGGACAGCAGCGCCGCAAGCGGTCCATCGTGTAAACGTTATCGTCATGACGAAGACCCCGGGAGCTTTAACTTTTGCTATTCGAAAAATGCGCCC
>JAXDOO010000073.1:0-15811 GCA_034668865.1 Alphaproteobacteria bacterium | reverse complement strand
GCGGGGCGATGATGACGCCCGTAGGCCGGCTCATCCTTCTTCGCACCATCGACCGCCGCGCGCTGCTCAGCGCCATGGCCTGGGTGACCATGCCGGCACTGATCGGTCCGATGGTCGGTCCCCCGATTGGCGGCTTCATCACCACCTATGCTTCCTGGCATTGGATCTTTCTGATCAACCTGCCGATCGGGATCATCGGGATTGTGCTGGTGACGCTTTACATAGATGACATTCGCAGCGATACCCGCGAACGCTTCGATTTCATTGGCATGGCCTTGGCCGGGCTCGGCATGGGCGGGGTGGCGTTCGGTCTCTCCGTGGCAGGCCTCGACCTGCTGCCGCTGGCTCCCGTGCTCGCTGTGACCGCGCTCGGCGCCGTATTTCTGGTGTTGTATGTGATCTACGCGAAGCGCGCGCGGGCGCCCGTGCTCGATCTATCGCTTTTGTCGATCCCGACGTTCCGCGCCAGCGTCACCGGCGGTTTCCTGTTCCGGCTCGGCATCGGCGCCTGGCCCTTCCTGATGCCGCTGATGCTGCAGCTCGGGCTGAAGATGAATCCATTCCAGTCCGGCCTGATCACCTTCGCGGGCTCGTTCGGCGCGCTGCTGATGAAACCGGCCATCGCACCGCTGCTCAAACGTTTCGGCTTCAAGAAGATCCTGGTGCCGAACGCGGTGATCAGCGGGGCGTTGCTGGCGGCCTGCGCCAGCTTTACCGAAGCCACGCCGATCGCCGTGATGTTCATCATCCTGGTGGTGGGAGGGTTTTTCCGCTCTCTGGAATTCACCAGCCTCAATACTCTCGCCTATGCCGACGTGCCGCCGCAGCGCATGAGCAAGGCAACGTCTCTCGTGAGCGTTTTGCAGCAGGTTTCGATTTCCTCCGGCGTGGCGGTCGGTGCGCTGGCGGTAGAGCTGACCTTCCGCTTTAGCGGCCGCGCTGCACTGACCACCGAAGATTTCCGTCCCGCTTTCCTGTTCGTTGGCGCGGTTTCCGCCTTCGCGGCCTTCATCTTCCTGCGCCTGGACAAGGATGCCGGCGCCGAGATGGCCAATCGCAAGTCGAGCTCCAGCGTGACGCCCGACGACCGGGTGACCTGAATCGGGGCGTCGCCCGGCTATTGCCCGCTATGGGCTGCCGATGCAAACATGACGCGGAATTTACAGAAACGAGTCGATGCTCGGATTCTCCACCCTGGACTACATTGCCTTTTTCTGGTTCGCCGGCGCTTGGGCGGCTTATGCGCTTGCGCTCGATCATACGCTGTACGGCCAGCGTGCCCTCAACCGGCGCATGAACTTTTACCGGGAACGCTGGATGCAGCAGATGCTGCGCCGGGACATGCGGATGATCGACGGCCAGGTTTCGGCTTCGCTGCAGAATGGCACCGCCTTCTTTGCTTCCACCTCGCTGCTCGCGATCGGCGGCTCGCTTACGCTGTTTCATTCCACCAGCGATATCATTTCGCTGGTTGCTGCCCTGCCCTTCGGCGTGGTGCCAACGCGTCTGCAATGGGAAGCCAAGACGCTCGGCCTCGCCACCATCCTGGTCTATGCTTTTTTCAAGTTTGCCTGGTCCTACCGGCTGTACAATTACGTGGCGATCATGCTGGGCGCCGCTCCGCCGGCATCGGAACAGGACACGCCGGAAGCGCAGGAATATGTGCATACGGCCGCCGAGGTGCTGGCCGATGCCGGCCGGCAATTCAACCGCGGACAGCGCGCCTTCTTCTTCGCGCTCGGTTATCTCGGTTGGTTCGTGGGGCCATTGCTGTTCATCGTCGCCACCGCCGGAGTCGTCGTCGTGATGTGGCGGCGGCAATTCAATTCGGCGGCGCGGCGCGCCATTGCCAAGGATTAGCGCCAAAGCTAACAGCCTTCGTAAACACGCAGTTTGTGCGTGTCGGCGGCGCGAACGAAATCAACCAGCCTTACGGCAATAGCTTTGCGGTTCGACCTGTCAGCCGATAAGCCAGCAGGCCAAGCCATTCATGCAACGCGGCATCGGTGCGGGCGAGGCCAGCCGACATGGCGGCAAAGGGCCGGATCGCATCCCCCGCCCCGGCGGTGCGCCAATCGACCGGATAGGGATCGACAGCGAAACCCTCTTTGCGGAAAACCCCGATCGAGCGCGGCATGTGATAAGCCGAGGTGACCAGCAGCCAGCGCTCGCCGGCTTTTGGCTGCACCAATTCTTTTGTGAAGCGCGCGTTCTCTGCGGTGTTGCGCGAGCGGCCTTCCAGTGTGATGCGCTCACGCGCGATGCCGAAGCTCTCCAACAGCGGCAGGACAAAATCGGCCTCCGCCGCGCCGCCGAACAGTTGTCCGCTGCCCCCGGAAAACACGATGCGGGCCATCGGATAGCGCCGGGCGAGATCGGCAGCCACCGTCATGCGCTCGGCGGCTTCGTTGAGCGCAAGGCTACCGCGCGCGCCCGACACCTCCGGCGAAATCGCGCCGCCAAGAATGATAATGCCGGCGACGGTGTCCTGCGCGCCTGCGCCTCGCCCCGCCGGAAAACGATCCTCCAGCGGCGCCATCAGCCAGTTGCCGAGCGGCGACCACCCGGCGATGGCAAGCGTGAGAAGGCTCGCGATCATCATCCCCTGCCCGAGACGCCTGCGCCGCGTGAAGAGCAAGGCCACGCCCAAAAGTGCGACGAGCATCACCAGGTTAGAGGGCAGCGCGACGAAGCCGAGCACCTTGGAGAGCGGAAAGAACATGACGCGTCAGGTCCCAGCGATCATGATGTCAATACGCTGCCGGTAGGCCGGGCGAGCTTTTGGATCTCTGCCTTCTCCTGCGGAGATAATGTGAAATCGAAGACGGCGAAGTTTTCCGACAGTCGCTCCACTTTGCTGGTGCGCGGGATCACCACGAAATCCTGTTGCAGCAGAAAGCGCAGACTCACTTGCGCCGCGGTCTTGTTGTGCGCCTTGCCGATACGCGCGAGTACGGCATCCTTCCCGGCCGCACCCTTTGCGACCGGGCTATAGGCAACCACCGCCATGCCATGCGCTCTGCTCGCTGCGACAGCCGAGGATTGATCGAGAAAGGGATGGATCTCGATCTGGTTGCAGATCAGTGGCTCGGTACTCAGCTTCACCGCCTCCGCCAGGAGCTCGCCGGTGAAATTCGACAACCCAATATGGCGCGTCAAGCCCGCTTGCTTCACTTTGCATAAGGCGCCGATGGTTTCGGAGAGCGGAATCTTCGAACTCGGCCAATGCAGCAGCAGGAGGTCGACCTCGGCCAGGCGCAAGCGCCTCAAGCTATCTTTGGCTGCGCGCTCAAGTTCCGGCGGAGAAAAATGCGTGGGCCAGACCTTGGTGGTTACGAAGACGTCATCGCGCCGCAGACCGGAGGCGCGGAGCCCCTCTCCGACTTCACGTTCATTGTCATACATTTCCGCCGTGTCGAGGTGGCGATATCCCAGCCGCAGCGCCTGCTCGACGATGCGGACGCAGACGCGGCCGCGCAGCTCCCCGGTCCCGAGACCGATGGCAGGAATAGCGGCATTTTGCGCCGTCACGGCAGGCATGATCGCTCCCTTGGCAGCTGGTGCAGAATGCCGGGGCCGGTATCCCTTGCCAATCCCGCGGACCGCACCAGTGTCGCGAAGGCTCTGCGATGACTGTCGGATCCTAAAAAAAAATTCATTTTAGCCAGTTGCCTGAAGCCAGAGCGCGTTAGCCCAGCTTCTTACATTGGAATAATTCAAGTGCAGTAAAATATCGTTGTTTTTAAGGTCTTTTGTGCGTTATCTTTCCACCCAGACAATACGAGAGAGTCATGGAGAAGTTTGTCTTTGCCTTGGCCTTAGCGGCCGCTGCCGCCCTTAGCACCAGCGGCGTTGCCCTGGCCCAGGACGCCCTGAGCGTCACCATCAAGAACCACAAATTCGAGCCGGCAGAGGTCAAAGTACCGGCTAACAAGCGCATCACTTTGACCGTGATCAATGACGACCCGACTCCGGAGGAATTTGAAAGCCATCCCCTCAAAGTCGAGAAGGTCATCCCCGGCAAGTCCAAAGCCACCGTGCAATTCGGTCCGCTGAAGGCGGGAAAGTACAAGTTCGAAGGCGAGTTCAACTCGAAGACCGCGCAAGGCGTGGTGATTGCCGAATAATTGGGTTTCATGCTCGGCGCGCTGTTAATCGTTTTTCGGGAAGTCATCGAGGCCGGTCTAGTCATCGGCATTGTGCTTGCTGCCACGCGCAGCGTGCCGGGCCGCGGTCGATGGATCATGCTGGGCATCGCCGGCGGTGTGCTCGGCGCATGCATGGTCGCCGGCTTTGCTGGCGCGATCTCGGAGGCTTTTTCCGGCTCGGGCCAGGAATTGCTCAACGCGACGGTGTTAGGCACTGCCGTGGTGATGCTGATGTGGCACAACGCGTGGATGGCGCGTCATGGCCGTGAGATGGCCGCCGAATTATCGAAGGTCGGCTTGGAAGTGACGGAGGGAAAACGTCACCTCGCCGCGCTGGCGCTGGTGGTCGGGCTCGCCGTGCTGCGCGAAGGTTCCGAGATTGTGCTTTTCCTCTTTGGCATCATCGCGGGGGGTACATCCGGCGCGGAACTGCTGGCGGGTGGGTTGCTCGGGCTCGGCTGCGGCATAGCCTTCACCGGCCTGACCTATCTCGGGTTGCTCGCGATCCCTTCGCGCCACATTTTCACGGTGACGACCATCCTGATCACGCTGCTGGCTGCCGGCATGGCGGCGCAGGCGGTGAAATTTCTCGACCAAGCCGGTTTTGTAACCGTGCTTGGCCAGACGCTGTGGGACACCTCTGAATGGCTGCCGCAAAGCGGCATCCTCGGCAGCCTGCTGCATGCGATGATCGGCTACAGCGAACAGCCGACGGAAATGCAGTTAGTTGTCTATCTCATCGTACTCGGATTGATGGCGCTCTTGATGCGGATCGCCGCGCCGTCGCGTCCCTTGCAGGTCCGTTCGGCTTCGTGATCCACTAACAGATCCGTATCCCGCCGGTGTAACGGTTTACTGGCCCATGACCTCAATGGGCCAAGGCGGCGAAGGCAAGATCAGGCGCGCGCTCGATCAGCTTAAGCAGCGCCCGCGCGGGCCCGCGCGGTGCGCGCTTGCCCTGCTCCCAATTACGAACCGTTTCAACCGGAACGCCGAGCCGCGCAGCGAAATCCGCTTGCGTCAGACGAGTGGCCGCGCGTACTCGCCGTGCATAAGCGGCCTGGCTTTCGGCTGGCGCCATCGACCGAACGTCGGCGGCAATGGCGCGCTCACTGCCGTCTGCCATGATCTCAACCAGACGCCCGTCCGCCTTCAGCCGCACCCGCATGGGATGATCCTTCGCTCTGGTTCAATGGCCGAATCTTGGCGGCGCATGGTTAATTTCGGGTTAACGGGAGATCCTACGCCGCTGGCCTAGTCGGTCGGAGGCCTAGTCCTGCCAGGGATGCGCTGCGGGGAGCTAATCCGCCGCGCCCGCCTATCGTGGGAGCCAGTGGTCGTTTTCACAGCATCCGGATCAGGAGACTTGTATCTTACCCTTTTGGCCCCGCACGGCTTCCAGTTTTGCTTCCAACAACTGCGCGTCGATCGTTTGCGCCGGCCCTGGCCGGGCAAACAGGAAGCCTTGCATTTCGTTGCAGCCGGCGAGTCGCAGCAGTACCCGCTGCTCCTCGGTCTCCACCCCCTCGACCAGCACGCTGAGATTAAGCGCGCGGCCCAGCGCCACAATCGCCTGGATTATGAAACCGCTGTTTTCCGATTTACCCAAGGGAGCGACGAAGCTGCCGTCGATCTTCAGCTTGTCGAAGGGAAGGCGCTGCAGGTAGCTGAGGCTGGAATAGCCGGAACCGAAATCGTCCAGCGCGACACGCACCCCCAGCTCGCGGATTTCCTCCAGCCGCCTGCGGCTCTCTTCCGGGTTGTCGATCAGCATACCCTCGGTGATTTCCAGCACCAGTCGCGATCCCTCAATGCCGGTTTCTTCCAGCATCGCGGAAACGAGCGCAAACAATGCGCGGTCCTTCAGCTGGATCGGCGAAAGATTGACCGCTACATAGAGATTCGGCCAGCGCTTCGCATCGTTGAGCGCGCGGTAAAGCACGTATTCGCCGAGCCGGCCCATGATGCCGGTCTGTTCTGCCACCGAGACGAAAACCATGGGAGGGATGTTGCCGCGCGTCGGATGCGCCCAGCGCAGCAACGCCTCAACGCCGATGATCTGCGAGCCTTCCGCCGAGACGATCGGCTGGTAATGCACTTCGAGCGCGTCCTCGTCGAGCGCGCGCTTGAGCTCACGTTCGAGGAAGCGCCGTTCGTGGAGATCGGCTTCCATCGTGGACTCGAATGCGACGATACGGCCGCGCCCGGCGCGCTTGGCCGCGCGCATGGCGAGCGTCGCATGGCGAAACAGATCATCGGAAGTTGTGCCGTCGCGCGGCGCATAGGTCAAGCCGATATGGGCCCTGACGTGCACGATCTGGCCTTGCACAGTCATCGGCTTGGCGACGAGCTTGTCCACGTCCCGCGCCATTCGCATGCCTGCTTCGGCATCCTTGGAGCGCAATATTAAGATGAAGCGATGACGGCCCAACCGGCCCAGCGCCGCCTCCCGCCAATCCAGTTCACGCATGCGATCGGCGGCGGCGCGCACCAGATCGTTGCTCCACGGCCGTCCATAGGTGTCGCTTAGTTCGCGGAAACCGGTGAGGTCCAGATAACACAAGGTAACGAATTCATCGGGCTCACGCCGTGCCAGTGTCTGCTCAAGCGTTTCCAGAATGGTGCTGGCCTCGGGCAGCCCGGTAATCGGATCCTCACTTGCTGTCCGGCGGGTGCGCTCGTTCGCCGCTTCCAGTTCACGCGTGAGTTCGCGCACATACCACATCGAAAGCCCGGCAAGCAGCAGCAAGCAGGCGGCGATGACAGCCCATAATGGCATGAAGCGCATGGCCGCTGCCGTCGTCGGACGCTCGGATTCCCAGGTGAGCCAGCCGACGATCCGCCCATTCGCATCCTGCACCGACTGGACCTCACGGCCGCGAGGGTCGGGCTCGGTTTCCCACCTCAGCTTTTTGACGCCGGATAGGTCCTGCAGGAACCGCAACATCTGCGCATCGACGACACCGGCCTGCGCCACCCTGAATTGTTCGATGCCGCTGCGCAGCGCGTTGCGATGGTGCGCATTCTCGCCCTCGTCGGCCAGGCGGGCGTGAGCGAGGAAAACGAGACCACCGACGATCAACGCCAAGAGCAAGCCGATCGACAGCGGCGGGATTAATCGCGACGCGATCTTTAATGGGCCGGGAAGCGCCAACGATGGCGCCGGAACCGTCGGCGTCAAATAGCCGGAATCTTCCAGGAACTTTTCGTCAGGGCCAAGCCCCATGCAACACCCGCACAGACCACGCGCAACGCAAGACGCTGATGCAAAGTAGGCGGGAATGGTTAATGCACGATGGGGAAACAGGGTTAATGTTCTTGGGCGGTCGCAACTGGCGCTTTGCTAGCGCAATCCGAACCAGAGCGAGGCGATGCCCAAAAAGGCAAAGAAGCCGACCACATCGGTGATGGTGGTGACAAAAGGGCCGGACGAAACGGCGGGATCGATCCCAAGTCGCGACAGTAACAGTGGAATAACGATGCCGCCGAACGCTGCCGCGGTCAGCACGCAGACCATGGAGAGCCCGATCACCACGCCGAGGTCGTTGACCTGGAACCAGGCCACGGCCACGACCCCCAGGATAACTGCGAAGCAGAGCCCATTGATCAACCCGACGAGTAGTTCGCGCCGCACCACCCGCGCGACATTGGCGCTGCTCAGTTCGCGGGTGGCAAGCGCGCGCACCGCCACGGTCATGGTCTGGGTGCCGGCATTACCGCCCATGCTGGCCACGATCGGCATCAGCACAGCGAGGGACACCATCTTCTCGATCGAGCCTTGGAAGCGGGAGATCACCCACGAGGCGGCCAGCGCGGTCAACAGATTGGCAAACAGCCAAAGAAATCGTCCCTTGGCGATGGTGGCGACCGTGTCGGACAATTCTTCTTCACCGCTGACGCCGCCGAGCGCCTTAATGTCCTCCTCTGCCTCCTCCTCAATCACGTCCACAATGTCGTCATGCGTGATGACGCCGACCAGCCGGTCGCCTGCATCGACTACTGGCACCGCGGCAAGATTGTAACGCTCGAACAGGCGCGCAACTCCCTCTTGGTCGTCGTTGGCATGGACCAGGCGGCGGTCTTCCTCCATCAATTCCGAGACAAACACGGGCCGCTTGGCGCGCAGCAGCCGATCAAGTGGGACCGCGCCGAGAAAACGATGCGCGGGATCGACCACATAAACATCGAAGAAACGGTCCGGCAGATCGGGCGTCTCGCGCATGTGATCGATGGTTTGTCCCACAGTCCAGAATGGCGGCACGGCGATGATCTCGGTCTGCATCCGCCGGCCCGCGGAATCCTCCGGATAATCCAGGCCGCGCGCAATCGCGACGCGCTCACTGGCGGGCAGTTGCCCTAAGATCTCGGCCTGGTCTTCCTTCGCAAGGTCCTGCAGGATCTCGACTGCATCGTCAGAATCCAGATCGCGGACGCCCTCGGCAACGGTCTCCGCCGGCAGTTCCTCAAGAATGTCCTCGCGTACCGTGACATCGACTTCCGTCAGCGCAGTGAAGTCGAACTCCGACCCCATCAGCTCAATCAGAAGCGGACGATGCTCAGCGTCGAGCGCTTCCAGAAGATCGCCCATGTCGGCTTCATGCAGATCGCTCGCGAGTGCGCGGAGCGTGGGCGCATCTGATGCCTCGATCGCGGCTGTGACCTGCTCGACGAATTCGGGACGGATCTCGCCGCGATCATCGCGTAGCGGGTCGGTCGGCATGACTGTGTTGTTAGGCTCCTCATCCATGCCGCGCGTCCCAAAAATATGGAGATCCTTTGCCGTTTGTACGCTCCGGCCTATATGGGTGCAATCAAGAATGCGCTCTTGCGCGGCGGACCGGTCCGGGGTCAATTGCTGTCCCTGCGAGGGGGCAGGACTAGTGACCCGAAACGTCTTTGCAAGCTTGTCTCGAAGTTTTTTGCGGCTTGCGTTTTTCGCCGCGACCAGCGTTGCCGCCGCAGCCGCGCCCTGCCCCGGCAACCCCGATGCACTCGGCACCGAACGCGTGTTGGCGGTGAACGCGGCAACCACACCGCAAGTTGGCCACAAGCATTTCGCCACCACCTTGCCGCTCGCGCGCAAGGAGGTTGTGCTCACTTTTGATGATGGCCCCTGGCCCGGCCCCACCGATCGCGTGCTCGACGCGTTACGGCACGAATGCGTCAGGGCGACGTTCTTCCTTCTCGGACGCAACGCGGCGAACCATCCGAAGCTGGTGCGCCGCGAAGCTGCAGAAGGCCACACGGTGGCGCATCACAGCTTTTCTCATCCCTTGCTGACTCGGCTTCCATTCGGCGCCGCAGAGGCGGAGATCGACCGCGGCATCGTAGCGGTGGAAACGGCGGTTTCCGGCCGGCCCGGATTGTACCCGGCAACGTCGTTCTTCCGCTTTCCGGGCTTTGCGTCGTCTCCCGCGCTGCTCGACCGGCTGAAGCAACGCGGGATCGTGGTTTTTGGCGCCGACCTCTGGGCCAGCGACTGGAATCCAATGACTCCTACCGACGAGCTTGCGCTGGTGATGAGCCGGCTTAACGTTAATGGCGGCGGGATCTTGCTGTTTCACGACACCAAGGCGCAGACTGCAGCAATGCTGCCAGCCTTCTTGCGCGCGCTAAAGCGCCATGGCTACCGCGTGGTGCATGTAGTGCCGGCCGCTACACTTTAATTGACTTATTTGCAACACCGCCCGGCAAAAATAACTTTGCGATCAACAGGCTGCACCGGGACTCTAGATTTAGCGCGCCGTTAAGATGCTAGTTTGTAATTTAGGGGCTTGAGGGCACGGGGAACGTTCCCGAGTCGTCGTAGAGGGGGTGACGTGATATGCGCCGGATCACGGCCATTGCGTATGCGCTTGCGTTTTGCGTGACAGCTTCTTCCGCGCTGGCGGGCGAATGCACAAAACCAAATGTTTTGGGAACCAGCCGCACCCTGGTGATCGATAACACGTCGCATCCGCGGCTGGGCGCTCAGCAATATGGCGAGACGCTGCCACTGGCGGACCGCGAGGTGGTGCTCACCTTCGATGATGGTCCGCTCGGGCCTTACACCAACCGGATCCTCGATCTGCTTGCGGCCGAATGCGTGAAGGCGACCTATTTCCTTGTGGGAACGATGGCGCAGAGCAATCCCGAGCTCACCCGCCGCATCCAGAGAGAAGGCCACACCATCGGCACCCACAGCCGCAGCCATCCGCTCACCTTCGATAGTATGCCACTGGCAAACGCGGAGCGTGAGATCGACGGCGGCATTGACTTGGTGAAAGCCGCGCTCGGGGAGCAAGGCCAGCTCGCCCCGTTTTTCCGCGTTCCGGGACTGTTGCGCTCAAGCCCGGTTGAGAACGCGCTGGCTTCGCGTGCGCTGGTGACCTGGAGCGTCGATCTGGTTGCCGACGACTGGCATCGCGGCATTACCGCCGACGATATCGCTACCCGTGCACTGCGCCGACTCGAAGCACGAGGCCGGGGCATCCTGCTGCTGCACGACATTCATCCCGCCACCGCGCTGGCGATGCCCAAAATATTGAAGGGCCTGAAGGAGCGCGGCTTCCGTGTGGTGCATGTGGTGCCTGCCGCGCCCGGGCGGCCGAAGACCTATAGCGAGCCGCAGCAATGGGCCGCCCATGGTTACAAACGTTCGCCCGTCGTCATCGCGGAGGGCGGCCTCGACCCCAAACGGCCCGTGCCGAGCCGGCTTAGCCTGGATTTGGCTGCAAAGCCGATCGTGGCTTTCACGCCGGCGCCTGAACTGCGGCATGTGATGGCGGCGGCCGGCGAGGATTTCCGTTTGCCACACGGCATCTGGACGGACGAAGACGGCGCCACAATACCGGATGATATGACGCGACCGGCGGCCGGCATGGACCGGGACTGGCCGGGCCACGTTCGCCTTGCGTCGCTCGCTTCAGCAGAGGATGCGGACTGGCCGGTGGCGACGGCGCCCCAGCGTGGAGCCGAACCGACTAACAGGAAGAGCGCTGCGCCTGGCAAAGCTGTCAGGCGCAGTGCAAATGCATGCCGCGCTGGTGACTCGAGCGGGTACTATCCGCGATGCAAGAAGCCGCCGCCGACCGGCCATCAATTGAGTCTCACCGATAAAGCCTCACCGGACAGACTGCACGCGCTTTACTCGTTCTAGTTTGCCAACGGATTCGGGCGGACCTGGAAATGGACGATCAAGGGCTTATTGCCCTTTCCGCCTTCCATATGCCACGGTGTGCGATCGCCGCTCGTCACCCACAAGCCCCTTCCCTTCCAGCCGGCATTGGTATCATCGATGCGGCCTTCCAGCCCTTTGGCATAGAAGCCGAGCGGATAAGGAATCCGCAGCGTGACGAATTTGCCATTAACGAGCGCATGCAAGCCGTCAAACAAATTGGCGGTGGCGATCGGCACATCCTCGCCGAGCCCAGAGGTGTTCCACTGATCGACCCAGGTGTAGTAGCTCGACTCCACGCTGTTTTCGCCAATGCCTTTGAACCCGGGCCCGGGAAACTGGAAAAATGACCAGCCTTCGGGGCAGTGATTTCCGGTGGCAGTCGGCCCATTGAGTGGCCCCTTGCACTTGCTGCGATCGAAGCTCCCGAGGTGCCCGCTACCGAGGGAGGCCCAGACGACGCCCTTGCGATCGATATCGGCGCCGCGGATGCCGAACCCGGGCATCGGCACGTTGTAAACTTCCGCCAGCGCGGTCTCCGGCGGATTGGCGCCGGGATTGAGCCGCACCACGGCGCCGGGCATGGCCCGATATGAGCCCCAGACGGAGTTATCAATCGGGCTCGGCATGACGGCATAGAAGCCCGTCATCACGCGCTTGTCTTTTGTCGGATCGACCGGCGCATTGCCTTCGACATAGCCCTCGTCACGCTTGCCGTTGCCATTGGTGTCAAGGACGAGCGCGGTCCAGCCCTGCGATTTCGCCGAGTCGCCGGTCTCAAGGAACATCTTGGTATTCAGCCAGCCGACAACGGGCCCGCCCCCGCTGGTCCACAAGATGTTGTTGGGATCGTTATAGGCGAATTGCAGGTGATGGGTGGAGAAGCAGGTATCGACGAATTTGTATTCCTTGGTTTTGGGATCGAATACCGAGAGATGACGGCCAGCGCTGTCATTTGGTGTGAGCTTGGCGGACGGATGGTCTGAACCCTGCTTGCAGAAATCGGGATTCTTGTTTCCGCGCACACGCGCGGCCAGCCAGACAAGCCCTTTGTCATCCAGCATTGGATTATGGACGTTGGCTTTGCTGTCCCAAATGTGCTCGTTGCCCCAATAAGCTGACGGCTGCGCCGGCGCGGTGCGGTCCTCACTGGGCGTGTCGGCGTCGCGTACCGGCAATTTGTGGATCGTCGCGGTGTTGGTCTTCGGATCGAAGATCGGCATATTGTCGGTAGACAGTTCGGGCGCGCCATACCACGGGCCATAGGCGTTCACCGTCGGTTTGCGCCGGTCGGTGCCGCTCAAATCGTGCAGATAATGTTTCTCATCGAGCCAGTCGCGCACGGTGGCGACCACGTTGCGCTCCACACCCTGCGGCCGCTGCGGCTTTGTCTCCGGCACCTCGCCGGCGGCAATACGATCGCTCCAGTCGGCGAACAAGCGGAACGGCACGCCGCCAAGCTCGCCCGCAATCGCATTGACCATATTCGCGCCGGCCTGGCCGGACGCGAGCCGGCGCATCCAGGCCTCTTCCGAAGATTTGAATTCGCCCAGAGCGGAAGGGATTGTGCGGGTGGCCAGATTGCCCAGCTGATGACAGCCGATGCAGCCGTTGTTCTTCATCCCGTTGACGTAGCGCTCGATCGTCACCTTCTCCGGCAATTCGTCTTTGCTCGGCAGCTTCAGCATCGAATACCAATAGGCGGCGGGATAAACCTTCGCCTCGGTGGTCGGGTTCGGCGCCTTGGCCGCCGTGATATTGACGGTCTTGCCCGGCTCGGCGGCAGTCTTATCCGAATCCACGAGCCCATAGCCGCGCACCCAGATGCGGTAATTCGCCTTGGGCAGATCGGGAATTAGGTAACGGCCCTGCTCGTCGGTAACGACGATCTTGGCATAGCGTGTCGGCAGATCGCTGGTCTCCGCGATCACCCAAACGCCAGCTTCGGGCCCGCTCGGTCCGGTAACGACCCCGCCGATATCTTTCTCCCCCACCTGCTGCGCATGCGCGCGCAAAGGAGAAAGAGCAGCCAACCCGACCGCCAGCATCACGACAAAATAAGCGTGGGAAAGCTTTCGCATCGCACCATTCCTCCTTGTAAATCTGGCGCGCTTTTTGTTTTCTGCGCCGATTCAGGATTTTCCGCCCGTTGCAAGGTCCAGTCAACGGGGGCGCGGCGTCACGCCTGTGTCAGCGCGAGACAGATCGGCGATTTTGAGTGCTGCTCCGGATCCATGAATCAGAGCGAGCCGCGCTTCCATTTCATTTCGCGCCGCGCGCATCACCGCCACGGTTAAGACTAAATCTCCAGTGCAGAATTGTTCAAGCTACCGACCAGGTAAATAAAGGCGACAAAAAATCTGATCAGAGAGTAGCGCGTAGGGAGAGGATTGATCAGGGAGTAGCGCGTAGGGAGGGGATCATGAGTGATGAAGGCTGGAGTGACGACGCATCCGATTATATAAAATACGCCCCCAAACGGTTGCGCGATTCGGCGCCCTCGTCTTCAGCCGAAAGACCGACCGAAAGGCAGTATGCCTCTTCGGGGCCAACTGCTCCTGTGCCCAGCAGAGAGCATCAGGATCGGCGGACCACATCCGATTTTGCTTCATGGTCAGAACCCGTCCGGCCGCCTCGGCCTCTGCAACGGTTAGAGACTGGGACGTCAACGTTGATCGGCCGGTCCGAACCCGTCCGGCCGCCACCGCCTCCGCAGCGGTTAGAGAATGGGACGTCAACGTTGATTGGCCGGATTGCGCTTGTTATCACATTTGCGGCCGCCGGCGCATCGGCGCTCATTTTCGCAAAACCGATATCGCAATACGTCCACGCGCTATTCGATACAGATTCACGACCAGTCCAAACTTCTAAATCTGATCTGGTGACGCGGAACAACGTGCCGTCGAATGATCCGGTCTTTCCGGCCACGCAAGGTGCGGCAGCTTCTGTTCCGGCGTCAGTACCGACCGCTATTGCACAGCCAGCAGTGGCTTTTGCTGGGCAGCCCGCATGGGCTACTGTTGGGCAGTCTTCCGCAAGCGGGCCAATGCAGCAGCAAGCGTCGATCGGGCAAGAACCGAGTGGCGTCAAGAGTCTCGTTCGCGGCGTCACCGACAGTGAAATTCGGTTTGGGATTTCTGCAGCATTCAGTGGTCCGGCCAAGGAACTCGGACAGAATATGAGGCTGGGCATCGAGGCTGCGTTCAAAGTCGCCAACGCTGAAGGCGGCGTCCACGGCCGGCAGCTCCGGCTCATTGCGACGGACGACGGCTACGAGCCCTCTCGGACTGCCGTAACAATGAAGCAGCTCTATGAAAAAGACCAAGTTTTCGGAATAGTCGGCAACGTGGGAACACCCACGGCGGTGGTCGGGTTGCCCTACGCCCTTGAGCGAAAGATGCTGTTTTTCGGTGCATTTACCGGCGCCGGCTTGCTTAGGAACGATCCACCCGACCGCTATGTTTTCAACTACCGCGCCAGCTACGCTGAAGAGACCGCCGCCATGGTCCACTATCTGGTCAAGGTTAGGCGGCTAAGGACCGACCAGATCGCGGTGTTTGCTCAGCAGGATCCTTACGGCGACTCGGGTTTCGCCGGCGTCGCCAAAGCTATCCGTTCGCTCGGAGGCAAAGACAGCGCAATTTTGCGGCTCAATTACCAGCGCAACACCGTGGACGTGGATGGCGCCGTCGAGCAACTCCGAAAGAGTCGCATCCCAATAAAAGCGGTGATCATGGTGCCCACTTATCGAGCCGCTGCTAAATTCATTGAGAAGACGCGCGATTCCAACCCTGATATGATTTATGCGAGTGTTTCTTTCGTGGGCAGCACCGCGTTAGCCAACGAGCTGATGCTTCTGGGCAAAAGGTTTGCAAAAGGCGTCATCGTGACGCAGGTGGTGCCGGCCCTCGAGGGCTCCTCATCGTTGGTCCTCGATTACAAATCTGCACTCAGCAAATACTTACCTGGGGAGACAGCGGACTACGTGTCTCTCGAAGGCTACGTGGCGGCCAACGTGTTGATCGAAGCGTTGAAACGAAATGGCTCTGAGCTCGACACCGAAAAACTGGTCGAAACTCTCGAGAATCTCCGGGACCTAGACATTGGGCTCGGGACACCCGTGAGCTTCAGTCGTTCCGAGCACCAGGGCGTGCACAAAGTGTGGGGCACGCAACTCGACGAGAACGGTCGTTATCAACCGATTGACCTGCAGTAATTGCTTGATCAGCGTCCAGCCGCGCTGGCGTCCTCCTTGTAGGAGATCGCATCGTTAAGCCTGTCGATGTCCGCCTTTGAGGCCGAACTGATTGTCGCGATCATCCGTTGGATTTCGTCGCCGTCCACGGGATTGATTTCGCTCTGGCTCTTTTCCGCGTCCGCCAGGAACTCGGGATCTCGCAGAACGGCGAGGAATGCCTCACGCAGGGCTTTGACGCGCGCCGCGGGCACGTCCGGTCCGACCGCGAAAGGCCGGCCCATGGCCTTCTGAATCAGCATGATCCGCCAC
>JAXDOO010000072.1:0-3147 GCA_034668865.1 Alphaproteobacteria bacterium | reverse complement strand
AAAATCTGCACGTCACGGTCGACGGCAGGGAGATTCTCAACGGCCTTGATCTGACCGTGAACAAGGGTGAGGTTCACGCCATTATGGGCCCGAACGGATCGGGCAAGTCGACGCTTGCTTATGTGCTGGCCGGCAAAGCGGATTACGAGGTCACCGAAGGCGACGTGCTGCTCGACGGCGAGAGCGTGCTTGGCATGGAGCCGGACGAACGCGCCGCCAAGGGCCTGTTCTTGGCGTTTCAGTATCCGCTGGAAATCCCCGGTGTCGCCACCATGACGTTCCTGCGCACCGCTCTCAACGCGCAGCGTAAGAAACGCGGCGAGCCGGAGCTCACCACGCCCGACTTTCTCAAGCGTGTTCGCGAGCTTTCGGCCAAGCTCGACATCGATCCGGAAATGCTGCGGCGGCCCGTGAATGTCGGCTTTTCCGGCGGCGAAAAGAAGCGCAATGAAATTCTGCAGATGGCGTTGTTGGAGCCGCGGCTTGCGGTGCTCGACGAGACCGATTCCGGGCTCGACATCGACGCCCTGAAGGTGGTTGCCGAAGGCGTAAATCGCCTCCGTTCGCCTAATCGCAGCATGGTGGTGATTACGCACTATCAGCGGCTGCTCGATCACATCGTGCCGGATGTGGTGCACGTTCTTTCCAAGGGCCGCATCGTGCGCACCGGCGGCAAGGAACTCGCGCATGAGCTCGAAGCGCGCGGCTATGCGCAATATCAGGACGAGGCGGCGTGAGCGATGAACGCTGAAGTTCGCGTCCTTAAAAGCCCGGTTGAGACCGCACTCGCGGAGGCTTTCACGGCGGCCAAGCGCAAGCTGCCTGGCACCGGCGAGGTCGGCAGGCTGCGCGAAGCGGCGTTTCATCGCTTCGAGAAGAAGGGCCTCCCCAATCGCCGCGTCGAGGAGTGGAAATACACCGATTTACGCGCCGCCATGCGCGAGGCGAAGCCGCTTGCCGGGCCACCGGATGCGGCGGCCAAGCTGCGCGCGAAGGAAGCGGGCGCGCTGCTCGCCGGCGTGGACTGCCGCCGGCTGGTTTTCATCGACGGCGTGTTTGTGTCTGAAGCCTCCGATCTCGTTCGGATGGAACCTGGTTTGACCATCCGCTCCTTGGCTGAAGCTTTGAGTTCCGGCGATGCGCTGACCAAGCATATCGGCAAGGTGGCGCCGTCCGAAGATCCCGCACTGGCGTTGAATACGTCCTTCATGAGCGACGGCGCGCTGGTGCATGTCGCTGCCGGCAGCAGGATCGCGCGGCCGCTGCATCTCGTCTTTGTCACCGCCAGCGCCAACATTTCGGCGTTCCCGCGCTCACTCGTCGTGGTCGAAAAGGGCGCCGCCTTGACGCTGGTGGAGAGCCACGAAGGTTGGGGCAGCGATTCTCAGGTCAACACCGCGCTTGAGCTCGTCATCGGCGATCGGGCGGAAGTCGATCATCTGAAGATCACCACCGGTGACGCCACAATGCTGCATGTCTCCAGCCTGATGGCGAGTGTGGGCGCGCATGCCCGTTATAACGACTTTGCGTTCACCACCGGCGGGGCAGTGGTCCGCAACCAGTTGTTCATCTGCTGTCACGGCAAGAACTCGGTCCTTAACCTGCGCGGCGCGACCCTCCTCAAGGGCCGTCAGCATGCCGACACCACGCTGATCCTCGATCACAGCGTCGGCGGCTGCACCAGCCGGGAGGTTTACAAATCCGTGCTCGACGACGAAGCCCACGGCGTTTTCCAGGGCAAGATCATCGTGCGGCCGCATGCTCAGAAGACCGACGCGAAAATGATGACGCGGGCGCTGCTGTTGTCGGAAGCCGCCGAGGCCAACGCCAAGCCGGAACTCGAAATCTTTGCCGATGACGTGCAATGCGGGCATGGCGCCACCACCGGGGCGCTGGACGAGGATCTCTTGTTTTATCTGCGTGCCCGCGGCATTCCGGCGAAGGAAGCCGAGGCCTTGATGATCCAGGCCTTCATCGGCGAAGCCGTCGACGAGATCGCCCATGAAGGGCTGCGCGAGGCGCTGATGGGCGCCGCCGTCGAATGGCTGCAGGCGCGCGGGTGACCATGCCGGCCGCAGTCACCAATGGCGCTTATGACGTTGACCGCATTCGCGGCGATTTTCCCATTCTCGGGATGCAGGTCTATGGCAAGCCGCTGATCTATCTCGACAACGCTGCCTCCGCGCAGAAACCGCGAGCGGTGCTGGACCGGCTCGAGCGTGCCTATACCTCCGAATACGCCAATGTGCATCGCGGGCTGCATTATCTCGCCAATGCGGCAACCGAAGGCTACGAAGGTGCGCGCGAGACCGTGCGGGCGTTCATCAATGCGGCGCGCGCGGAAGAGATCGTCTTCACCCGCAACGCCACCGAGGCCATCAATCTCGTCGCCTACACGTTCGGTCGCGAGCGTATTCAGGAAGGCGACGAGATCGTGCTCTCCATTATGGAGCACCATTCCAACATCGTGCCCTGGCATTTCCTGCGCGAACGCTATGGCGCGGTGATCAGATGGGCGCCCGTGGATGACGAGGGCAATTTCCTGCTCGACGAATTCGAGAAACTGCTCGGCCCGCGCACCAAGCTCGTCGCCATCACGCATATGTCGAACACGCTCGGCACCGTGGTGCCGGTGAAGGAGGTGGTGAGGCTTGCGCATGCGCGCGGCATCCCGGTCCTGGTGGACGGCAGTCAGGGCGCCGTGCATCTCGACGTCGACGTGCGCGACATCGATTGCGACTTCTACGCCTTCACCGGACACAAACTTTACGGCCCGACCGGGATCGGCGTGCTCTACGGCAAACATGCGCACCTCGCCGCCATGCCGCCGTTCAATGGCGGCGGCGAGATGATCCGCGAAGTATTCGAGGATCGGGTTACCTACGGCGACCCGCCGCACCGTTTCGAGGCCGGTACGCCGCCGATCGTGCAGGCGATCGGCCTCGGCGCTGCTATCGACTACGTCAACTCGGTCGGCAAGCCGCGCATCCGGGCGCACGAGGAAGGGCTGCTGCGTTATGCGCAGGACAGGCTGCGGGAGATCAACTCGCTGCGCATCATCGGCACCGCACCGGACAAGGGGCCGATCATCTCGTTCGAAATCGAGGGCGCGCATCCGCACGACGTCGCCACCATCATCGACCGGTC
>JAXDOO010000071.1:0-16286 GCA_034668865.1 Alphaproteobacteria bacterium | reverse complement strand
CCGGCCCCTGCCCGCAATGCCCCGCGCGCGGCCAATCGCGCCGCACCGGTATGCGAGAGGTCGCCAGAGACGATGACGGCATGGCCACGCTCATATTTGTGACCATGCTCGCGCGGCCTTGGAAAATGCGACAGCCAGAGTGGCGGCTCATTGGCGGAGGCCTGGGGTTTGATCTTGTCCAGCACGGAGGGCGCAATCCCGATATCGGCGATCGTAAGCGCGCCCGCATGCAGCCGGCCCGGCAGCAGCAAATGTCCGCGCTTGCGGCGGAAGAATGTGACGGTCTCGCGCGCTTGCACCGCCGCGCCCATCACCGCGCCGCTGTCGCCATTGATGCCGCTTGGCAGATCGACCGCCACCACCGGCAGACCGCCGGCATTGATTGCCTCGATCATCGCCGCTGCCAGGCCGGAGACCGGCCTGTCGAGTCCGGCCCCGAACAGCGCATCCACTATGACGTCGGCACCGGCGAGACCTTCCGGCGTGGCGTCGGTGGTGGGCCCCTTCCACCGCACTGCCGCCCGGCCGGCGTCGCCCTTACCGGGAATCCCCACCCGCAACAGCCGCACGTCGCAACCGCGGCTGGCCAAAAGGCGCGCGGCGACATAGCCGTCGCCGCCGTTGTTGCCGGGTCCGGCGAGGACCACAACGCGCGTTCCGGTCGGATAATTCCGGCCCACATGGTCGGCTACCGCCCGACCGGCATTTTCCATCAGATCGGTGCTGGAAACGCCGCCGGCCACCGCCAGGCGATCGGCCTGCGCCATCTCCGCATTGGTCAGAAGCTCGATCACGGCGCGACACTAGCGCGCGGTCAGCAAAAGTGGGTACCGGTTTTGCGAAAGCAATCAAGCTTGCGCAGCTCGCGCGCTAACTTATCAGCCAGCCGCATCATCTTATCGGCGAACCGGTCCCGCTTCGCCGAATCATGCGCTGCGCTGCTCCGGAGTGACAACGTAGTCTGCAGGTCTTTCGGCGACGTAAGCGCGCAACGCGATTGAGTACTTTTTAGGCAATCTGCCTACTGCGTTAGCACATGAGCCCCGTTCAGCGTGCTAAATCTCCCGCTAGGACCCCGCCAATCGTTAGTTCCCCCTCCAGCCCCGGTTTGGCACGGACTCTGCTAACCGCAACAAGCCCAAGCGGCGTGGTTTGGGGGCGGGAGAAGGAATGCCAATGAAAAAGATCGAAGCCATCATCAAGCCGTTCAAGCTGGATGAGGTGAAGGAGGCGCTTCAGGAAGTTGGCCTGCAGGGCATCACCGTGACGGAAGCCAAGGGGTTCGGCCGTCAGAAGGGGCATACGGAGCTCTACCGGGGCGCCGAGTACGTCGTGGATTTTCTTCCCAAGGTGAAAATCGAGATTGTGCTGGGGGACGACATGGTTGAAAAAGCCGTCGAGGCGATCAGGCGGGCGGCGCAGACCGGCCGTATCGGCGACGGCAAGATTTTCGTTTCCACCATCGAAGAAGCAATCCGGATCAGAACCGGGGAATCCGGACTGGACGCAATCTGACCGGGCTGCCGGCAATTCGTTGCGCCAGAGTATTTTCAAGAAAGGGTAGGTATTCAAATGAAGACGGCCAAAGACGTCCTGAAGCTGATCAAGGACAACGAGGTAAAATACGTCGACTTCCGTTTCACCGATCCGCGCGGCAAGTGGCAGCATGTCACTTTTGACGGCGCCATGATCGAGGAGGATACCTTCTCCGAAGGTATCATGTTCGATGGCTCCTCGATCGCCGGTTGGAAGGCGATCCATGAGTCCGACATGAACCTGATGCCGGATCCGGCGAGTGCGACGATCGATCCGTTCTTTGCGGAGACGACGCTGGTGCTGGTCTGCGACACGCTCGAGCCCTTGACCGGCGAGCCTTACAACCGCGATCCGCGCAGCATCGCGAAGAAGGCCGAGGGCTTGGTCAAAGCTTCCGGTGTCGGGGACACCATCTATTTTGGCCCCGAGGCCGAATTCTTCATCTTCGATGACGTCAAATACTCGGGACTGCCCTACAACACGGGCTTCAAGTTGGACTCAGTCGAGTTTCCAACCAACTCCGACACCGATTACGAAGGTGGAAATCTCGGCCATCACATCGGTACCAAGAAGGGCTATTTCCCAGTGCCGCCGCTGGACACCGCGCAAGACATGCGGTCGGAAATGCTCGGCGCGATGGCGCGCATGGGTGTCAAGGTCGAGAAGCACCACCATGAAGTCGGCTCCGCGCAGCACGAACTAGGCATGAAGTTCGCGCCTATGGTGCAGATGGCGGACCAGACGCAGATCTACAAATACTGCATCCACCAGGTTGCCAACATCTACGGCAAGACAGTCACCTTCATGCCGAAGCCTATCTACGGCGACAACGGTTCAGGCATGCACTGCCACCAATCGATCTGGAAGGGCGGCAAGCCGGTCTTCGCCGGCAACAAATACGCTGATCTCTCCGACACGGCGTTGCACTACATCGCCGGTGTCATCAAGCACGCACGCACGATCAACGCCTTCACCAATCCGACGACCAACTCCTACAAGCGGCTTGTTCCCGGCTTCGAGGCGCCAGTGCTGCTCGCCTATTCGGTGCGCAACCGCTCGGCCTCGTGCCGCATTCCACTGGCACCTTCGCCGAAAGGGCGGCGCGTCGAGGTGCGTTTTCCCGATCCGCTCGCCAATCCCTATCTCGGCTTCGCCGCGATGCTGATGGCCGGCCTCGACGGCATCAAGAACAAGCTCGATCCGGGCGACCCGATCGACAAGGATCTCTACGACCTGCCGCCGCAAGAATTGAAGAAGATTCCCACGGTGTGCGGTAGCTTGCGCGAGGCACTCGGCTATCTCGATAAGGACCGTGCATTCCTCAAAAACGGCGGCGTGTTCGATGACGACTTCATCGACAGCTATATCGAGCTGAAGATGACCGAGGTGATCCGCTTCGAGCACACACCGCACCCGGTCGAGTTCGAGATGTATTACAGCGCGTAACTCCTCCTGAAAGAAGCGACAAACTAAAGGGCGCCCACGGGCGCCCTTTTTCTTGCGGCGGACGGACCCCGGGCGTCCGTGTCCGGATTGCGCGCCCGCAAAATACTACGAGAATCGGAGCTTTAGATGCCGACCGAAGTCGAATAGCCTCGGTTACAGCAGTTCCGAAAAGAGCAACGCCGCTACTGCCACCGCTACAACAATAGAGAGCGCCTGCCGGCGGCGGCGCTTCGGGCCGTAAATTCCCGCCGCGCGTTTTGCTGCGATCGTAGCCGCCTCAAATTCTGCCGATGAAGCAAAGGGACAAGCCAGGGCCGTTCCCGCCCTTTGCACGGCCCTTTCGAGCGTTTCGAAATCCGAGGCAAAGCGATGCCAATGCCACATGAATTGAGGCTACGCCTGTCAGGTAAACGAGACCTTGCCGTCACCTGAATGTCACACGTCGACCCTAGTTTTGGCGGCGTTGCTCCTGTCAGATCCGGACCAATTCGCGAGGTTTCCCTGTGACACAAACTCGGCACACTCGTTCCCAGCTCTACGAGGAGTCGGAAAACATTGGCCGAAATGTCAGTGCGAATCCCACCATCGGCGATGTGATCGCCGCCCGTTTTGACCGCCGCGACGTGCTTAAGGGCGCGCTCGGCGTCGCCGCCATCACCACCACCTTAGGCCCGCTTGCGCTGGCTGCATCGCAGCAGGCCAAAGCTGCTGGCAGCCGCTTCAGGTTCAAGGAGGTGGTCGCCGGTGTGGATGAAAAGCACCACGTCGCGGAAGGTTACGACGTGCGGATCCTGATGCGCTGGGGCGATCCGATCCTCAAGGGCGCACCCGCCTTCGATCCGATGAAACAGTCCGCCGCCGCGCAGAAATTGCAGTTCGGCTACAACAATGATTACGTCGGTTATGTCCCGATCCCTGGCGCGGCCAATCCTTCGCAGCACGGCCTGCTGGTTATCAACCATGAATATACCAACGAAGAGCTGATGTTCCCGGGCATCGGTTTGCAGGATCAGAAGGACGGGTTTGCCAAAATCACCGCCGATCTGGTCGCGATCGAGAAAGCCGCGCACGGCGGCAGCATCCTTGAGATCAAGCGCGAAGGCGGTCAATGGGCGGTGGTGCCGAACTCTCAATATGCCCGCCGCATCGACGCCGACACGCCGATGGAAATCACCGGACCGGCGGCTGGCCACGATCGCCTGAAGACCAAAGCCGATCCAACTGGCCGTCGCGTGCTCGGCATGCTCAACAACTGCGGCGGAGCGGTTACTCCTTGGGGCACCTGGCTGACCTGCGAAGAAAATTTCCACGGCTACTTTGGCGGCAAGCTTGCCGAAGACGATCCGCGAATGACGTCGTTCAAGCGCTACGGCGTACCGGAAAATTCCTATGCCTGGGGGAAATTCGACGAGCGCTTCGACGTGAATAACGAGATGAACGAGGCCAACCGCTTCGGATGGGTCGTGGAGATCGACCCCTTTGCTCCTGCTTCACTGCCGAAGAAGCGCACCGCCCTGGGCCGTTTCAAACACGAAAATGCGGCCAACGTCATCAATAAGAACGGCCAGTTCGTCGTCTATCAAGGCGACGACGAGCGCTTTGAGTATGTCTTTAAGTTCGTCACTCGCGGTACCGTCGATCGCAGCAATCGCGCAGCCAACATGAACCTGCTCGACGACGGCACACTGTTCGTGGCCAAATACAACCCCGACGGCAGTGGCGAATGGTTGCCGCTTGTGCACGGGCAAGGCCCGCTCACCGCCGCAAATGGATTCAATAGCCAAGCAGACGTTGCGATCGACCCGCGGCTCGCAGCCGATTTGCTGGGCGCTACCAAGATGGACCGGCCGGAAGACGTGGAAGCGAACGTCATCACCAACAAAGTCTACGTCCTTCTCACCAACAATAACCGGCGCAAACCCGAGGATATCAGCGCTGCCAACCCGCGTGCCGACAACAAGTTCGGCCACATCATCGAGATGACGCCGCCGGACGGCGATCACGCAGCGACCACCTTCAAATGGGAGATTCTGGTCAGGTGTGGCGATCCGTCGATCGCGGAGGTCGGCGCCGCCTTCTCGTCTGCCACCACCGAAGACGGCTGGTTCGGGATGCCCGATCAAGCCGCCATCGATGGCGACGGACGTCTTTGGATCGGCACGGATGGTAATTCCGATAAGGCTACCGGACGATCGGACGGACTTTTTGGCTTGGAGACCGACGGCGAAGGCCGCGGTACTTCCCGCCTCTTCTTTCGTTGCCCGGCTGGTGCTGAACTTTGCGGCCCGGCATTCACCCCGGACACCGAGACTTTGTTCGTCGCGGTTCAGCACCCAGGCGACGACGGCGACCAGTGGAAGGCTTTCGCCCGTATATCGACCTTCGACGACCCGTCGACCCGCTGGCCTGACTTCAAGCCCGACATGCCGCCGCGTCCATCGGTGCTGGCGATTACCAAGCGCCGCGGCGGAAAGATAGGGACCTAAGCCGTCGCGGCTTGGCGCGGACGCGCTAGGCAGCGCAAGGAATGCCTGCGGGCGCGAAATCGGCGCCTGCAAGCTGTTCCGCAGGCGGTCGAACTTCGGGTGCACAGAGGACGCGATTGCGCCCCGCTTGCTTGGCGGCATAGAGCGCCGCATCGGCACGCGACAACATCTCCTCGATGCTGCAGGCGCTCGCCAGGCCATCTGCAACACCGATGCTGACGGTGGCGTCGATCCGGTTACCGTCGATTATCGCACCGGCGGCTTCGAAGGCGGCGCGGACGCGTTCTGCGGCGATTGCGGCGTCGTTCGCCGACCCCAAAAAGATGGCTGCAAATTCCTCCCCGCCAAACCGGCCGATCACGTCATCGTCGCGCATCGTCCTTTGCATACTCTTGGCGAATACACACAGTGCCGCATCCCCGGCAGCATGGCCAAAACGGTCGTTGATCCGCTTGAAATGATCGAGATCGAGCATCAGCACGCTGAGGCGGTCGTTCTTGCGCGCCCCGCGCGCGATCATAAGTCGCGCCCGTTCCAAAAAGCCGCGACGATTCAGAAGACCAGTGAGCTGGTCGGTAGCCGCCGCCACCTTATAAAGACTCTCGGTCCGCTCCTTAACCATCATCAGCGCGATAAACGCCGTGCCGACGACGTACAAAAGGGTTTCAAGCGTGAAGACGGCAATCCATTCACTCGATAGCAAAGCTGTCTCGCCTGTCCGGGCGACCGCCAACGGTATAGGCGGAAGAAAGACCAGACCATGCAGGGCGGGTATAAGTGTCGCCGCCCAGCGCGAATGCGTACGCTTGCGACGGTCGGTCCAGATTTCACGTGCGGTGGCGAAGGTATAGATGGAGACGATCAGGCAGCTGAGAATGATGCGATAAAGGTCGGATTGCGCGAAGGATGGGATCTGACAGGCGACGATCCACACGATTGCTCCGGCGGAGAGCGCGTAGGGCCGCACCCCGCGCCCGTAGAACACGCGCGCGCCGCTCCAGATAGTGGCGCAAGCGGCGAACAGCAGGGCATTGGACAAACCATAGAAAAGCGGCGCGGATATCCCGGCAGCTTCCGCGATCCACAAGGCGACACCCACGCCCCCCAGCACATAAGCCGTGGCCCACCAGGCGAGCGCGTGGACGTTGCGATCCTGGACCCAAGCGAAGAACAAGAGGAGCCCGAGCAGCCCCGCGACGCAGGTCGAAACGATAAAAAGCGTCGGAACGTCCAAGAACATCGTATTTCCCGAAATTTCCCCCATACGGACGTACCATACCAGTTCACGCGTTCGTGTAGTGAAAGGCATGCTGCTAGGCTTTGCAGCCTATTTCGTCGCTTGCGCGGGTTTCATGCAAAAGCGTCTCCAATTTGTGTGAAATAAAAAGGGGCGCCGAAGCGCCCCTTTTCGACACGCGGATGGGCTTGCGCGTCAGCGCTTGGAAAACTGGAAGGAGCGGCGCGCTTTGGCACGGCCGTACTTCTTGCGCTCCACCACGCGGGAGTCGCGGGTGAGGAATCCGCCGCGCTTGAGGACGCCGCGCAGATCCGGCTCGTAATAGGTCAGCGCCTTGGAGATTCCGTGACGCACTGCGCCCGCCTGGCCGGAGAGACCGCCGCCCGACACCGTGCAAACCACGTCATATTGCGTCTGACGATTGGCCGCGACCAGCGGCTGCTGGATCAGCATGCGCAGCACCGGCCGCGCGAAGAAGACTTCAATGGCACGGGTGTTGACGGTGATGTTGCCATTGCCGGGCTTCACCCAGACGCGGGCGACCGCGTTCTTG
The DNA here is from genome assembly GCA_034668865.1 of Alphaproteobacteria bacterium. Classification (GTDB taxonomy): domain Bacteria; phylum Pseudomonadota; class Alphaproteobacteria; order Rhizobiales; family Xanthobacteraceae; genus CANKHA01. Next base: position 9,028 of record JAXDOO010000071.1, on the reverse strand, counting down.
CGTTTGCCGGTGGCATAGGCGCGACCCTGCTTGTCGATTTTCTGCACATATTTCGGGGCTTCCGGCGCAGCCGGCTTTAGCGTGGACAAGCCTTCCAGCGTTTGCATGGATTCAGCCATAGTCACGCGCTCCTCATGTTCTTGCGGTTCATCTTGGCGACGTCGAGCGGTTCCGGCTGTTGCGCCGTATGCGGGTGTTCGGGACCCGGATAGACGCGCAGATGGCCGAGCTGCTGGCGGCCCAGCGGGCCGCGCGGCAACATGCGCTCGATCGCCTTCTCAACGATCCGCTCGGGGAAACGCCCTTCAAGAATCGACTTCGCGCTGCGCTCCTTGATACCGCCGATGTAATTGGTGTGGTGGTAATAGACCTTCTGCTGCACCTTGCGGCCGGTGAGCACAACCTTGGCGGCATTAATGATGACGACGTTGTCGCCGTCATCCGCGTGCGGCGTATAAGTGGGCTTGTGCTTGCCGCGCAGCCGCATCGCAACGATGCTGGCGAGGCGGCCGACGACCAGACCGTTGGCGTCGATCAACACCCATTTCTTCTCGATGTCGGCGGCTTTGGCCGAGTAGGTTTTCATGGCTTAATCCCTGCTGAGTGGCGTTTGCCTACAGCAGAGCGGAAGGTTCGTCAACGCATATTCGAATGCAACGCTTCGATATATCAGGTACTTAGATATGCAGTATTATAATACCTAAAAATTCTTGGCGCGGATAAGGTTCCTTGCGAGCAACACCGAGCATGAGCTGTTCGGGCTGATAAACTCAACGCGGTGCGTTTCTCCATCCCGGAAGTGACGCATGTGATTATCCGCGCGCTCCAGAGCGCGCAGCATGCGACCAATCCGCGCCAGGCAACCCTTTCGTCCCGCTGTGGCAGTCCCTATGTTCGCGCTTCACGGAAGGCGCGGCGCATGAACCACGACAACTATCCCGACAACTACATTCGCGGCATCCTCAATACCGTGAAAACCATCGCAATGGTCGGTATCTCGCCGAAGGACAACCGGCCGAGCTATTTTGCATTCAAATATCTGCAGGATCGCGGCTACCGCATGATCCCGGTCAATCCGGGCCAGGTGGGAAAGGAAATTCTCGGCCAGAAGGTTTACGCCAAGCTTGCCGATATTCCCGAACCGGTGGACATGGTGGATATTTTCCGCGGATCCAAATATGCGCCGGGTATTGTGCAGGAGGCGCTGACGATGCAACCGCGCCCGCAGGTGATCTGGATGCAATTGACCGTGCGCAACGACGAGGCCGCGGCCGCCGCCGAGGCGGCAGGCATGAAGGTCGTTATGAACCGCTGCCCGAAGATCGAGTACGGCCGGCTGTCGTCGGAATTGTCCTGGATGGGCGTCAATTCCCGCACCCTCACCTCCCGGCGCGCGCAGGTTTTCGGCAAAGGCGTGCAGCGCATGTCCCTCAACCGCACGACCAGCCAGGGCGGGGTCACCGACGCCACCGACCGGGCGCAGAAAAGCAGCGAGTCAGACAGTTCAGCCAAAGCACAACATGACTGAATTCGATCGGCGCGCGCATTGGCAGCGCGTTTACTCTTCGAAGAATGAAACAGAAGTCAGCTGGTTCGAACAAAGCCCTACCCTTTCTCTCGATCTGATCCGCAGGTCGGGCGCTCATAGCACCACGTCCATCATCGATATCGGCGGCGGTGCGTCGCGTTTGGTGGATGCTCTTCTGGAGAATGGATACCGGGCGGTCAGCGTCCTGGATCTCTCTGGGAAGGCGTTGTCCGTTGCTCGGGTGCGGCTGGGGACACACGCTTCGCACGTCAGTTGGATTGAGGCCGACGTGACCCGATGGGAGCCCGAGCAATTATATGATTTGTGGCACGATCGCGCCGCATTCCACTTTTTGACAGACCCGGACGACCGCCGCGCCTATGTGGAACGCCTGACGCGAGGAACGTCGTCAGGGGCACAAGTAATTATCGGGACATTCGCGTTGGACGGGCCGAGCCGCTGCAGCGGCTTGCCCGTAACCCGGCATGATTCCAATTCATTGAAGCAGGCCCTGGGAGAATCATTCCAGCTGGAAGAAACGAGGCCATACGGGCACCGGACACCCGGCGGCGCCATTCAGCGGTTTCAGTTCAGTCGTTTCCGCAAACTGCGCTAACAAAGCTTACTTGCGGCTCATAGCCGACAGTTATAACGATAGGCGGCGATTTTAGAGGGTGCTTATGACCGAACGCATTCCGGGTTTCAACACGCTCGCCATTCATGCGGGCGCGCAGCCAGACCCAACCACTGGGGCGCGGGTGACCCCGATTTATCAAACCACATCTTTCGTGTTCGACGACGTCGATCATGCCGCCTCACTCTTTGCCCTGCAGACATTCGGCAATATTTACAGCCGCGTGGGCAATCCAACCAACGCGGTGCTGGAGGAACGTGTCGCCGCCCTCGAGGGCGGAACGGCGGGACTTGCCGTCGCTTCGGGCCACGCCGCGCAGGTCATTGTGATGCATTCGCTGATGCGACCAGGCGAGGAATTCGTTGCCTCCAAGAAGCTCTATGGCGGATCAATCAACCAATTCAATCACGCCTTCAAGAATTTCGACTGGAAGGTGGTCTGGGCCGACACGGACGACATTTCCTCTTTCGAGCAAGCGGTGAGCCCGAAGACCAAAGCGATCTTCGTGGAGTCGATCGCCAACCCCGGCGGCGTCATCACCGATCTCGAGGCGGTGGCGGCCGTTGCCAAGCGCGCGGGCGTTCCGCTGATCGTCGATAACACGCTAGCAACGCCCTATCTTTGCAGGCCGATCGACCACGGCGCCGACATCGTCGTGCATTCGCTGACAAAATTTCTCGGCGGGCATGGCAATTCCATCGGCGGCATGATCGTCGACGGTGGCACTTTCAACTGGTCGCGCGAGCCCGGCCGCTATCCCATGCTGTCGGAGCCGCGCCCGGAATATAACGGACTGGTGCCGCATGAAACCTTCGGCAACTTCGCCTTCGCCATCGCCTGCCGCATGCTCGGGCTGCGCGATATGGGGCCCGCGCTCTCGCCGTTCAATGCATTCCTCATCCTCACCGGCATCGAGACGCTACCGTTGCGGATGCAACGCCACTGCGAAAATACACTGGCGGTGGCCGAGTGGCTGGTGAAGCACAACAAGGTGGCCTGGGTGAGTTACGCCGGCTTGACGAGTGACCGCTATCACAGTCTGGCAAAAAAATATTGCCCGAATGGCGCGGGTGCGGTACTGACCTTCGGGCTCAAGGGCGGCTACGACGCCGGCGTGAAGCTCGTGTCCAGCGTGAAGCTGTTTTCGCACCTGGCCAACATCGGGGATACCCGTTCCCTGATCATCCACCCGGCCTCTACCACCCACCGCCAGTTGACCGATGCCCAAAGGACGCAGGCCGGCGCCGGCTCGGATGTGGTGCGGCTATCGGTTGGCCTTGAGGACAAGGTCGACATCATTGCGGACCTGGAAGAAGGATTGGCGGCGGCCTAGTGCCCGCTTCCGACGTTCGTGATACCTCGTAACATCCTCTGACGCGAACTTAGGAAGCACTAGCAACTTATTGTTCTAGAGCCGCTTTTCGATTTGAAGTTCCTAATCGAATTTGCCGCAAGTGGTGTAGGAACTTCACATCTGCGGCACTCGTCAGGCAGGCTTCGCCCCGCTCAAGCGCTGCGCGTGCAACACCGCGATGGTGAGCAAGGCAATCGCCATGGCTTGATGCAGCAGCGCGAGCGAAATCGGCGCTGCATGGATCAGCGTATACATTCCGATACCGGCCTGCACCAGCGCGGCCAGCGCTACCCAGAGCGCGCCAGCATGGGCTGATGAGCGCGGCGCGGTTCTTGCCGCGTCAAGCAGATGCGCGAAAGCCAGCAGCACCAACCCATAGGCCAGCATGCGGTGCTGAAACTGCACCAGCAGCGGATTTTCGAAAAAATTTCGCCACAGCGGCTGCTCGAAGAACAGGCTGTCGGCGGATGGAATAAAGGCGCCATCGATGAGCGGCAGCGTGTTGTAGATGCGGCCGGCGTCGAGCCCGGCCACCAGCGCACCGAGGTAAATCTGCGCCAGCACCAGAAAGAGCAACGCCCGCGCTGTGAAGCTGATGCGCGCCGGCACGATGACAGAATGGACAGCATTTTGCGGCCGCAGGCGCTGGGCGGTCCAGACCAGTGCCGCGTAGATCACGCAGGCCAGCGCGAGATGAAAAGCGAGCCGGTACTGCGAGACGCTGACACGGCCGACAAGCCCGGAGGCGACCATCCACCATCCGACTGCGCCTTGCATGGCACCGAGCGCGAAGAGCGCCCAGAGCCGCCATTTTAGCCCGCGCTCGATCCAGCCGCGCCAGAGGAACCATACGAAAGGGAATATAAACGCCGCACCGATCAACCGGCCGAGCAAACGATGCGCCCATTCCCACCAAAAGATGGTTTTGAACTCATTGAGCGTCATGCCGCGGTTGAGTTGCTGGTATTGCGTGGTGGCCTGGTATTTTTCGAATTCGGCGAGCCATGCGCTTTCGCTGACTGGCGGAATCGTTCCGGTTACCGGCCTCCATTCGACGATCGACAGTCCGGATTCGGTCAGCCGCGTCGCACCGCCGACCAACAGCGTTGCGAAAACAAGCGCCGCGACCGTCAACAGCCACAACCGGAGGGCGGTACGGTGGGAATCCGGCCCGGAAGCGGCCTGTTTGGTAACGGGGATTGCCTGCACGCGGCGGACCATATAGTCCCCGTCCCTGCCCCCGCAACCGGAACGCAGCGATGCCTGCAATGCCTATTCGCCTGCGCAAGCTGATTGGCGCTGTCGCGCTGCTCGCGCTTGTCATTGTCTGGACCTTGCTGGCCATGGCCTTGGCGCAGACGGTCTTGACCTCCGTCTCCAGCTTTGTCGCTGCGATTTACTACCTGGTCGCAGGACTTGGCTGGGTGCTGCCCGCCATGCCGCTCATTCGCTGGATGTCGCGGAAATAGCGCGATCAGCAATAGCGGAAGCGTCGTCAGCGAGCCGACTGCATTTCCCGATCAACTCCGGGTCGGGCCTTCGCCGATTGTGCACTAAGTTGCGCTGACCGGGCGGAAGCCGTTCCATACAAGGGTGGCGGCGCCCGACATCAACACCCGCATATAGCGCATGCGCTGGAACTCTCCATTCACCGAGATGCGCGGCAGGGCCATCAGGTGATTGCGGTGCTGCCGGAACAGGACGCCCGGGCGCGTGGTCACGGCGGTCTTGAAGCCGAGTTCCTGGGCAATCTGGAATTCGCGCGGACCGGCGGAGGTCGGATCCCCGACCGGATAGGCCAAATGCTGCGGCCGCACCCCAAGCGAGGCGGTGATCACCGAGCGGCTCATTTCCATCTCGGTGCGCGCGGCTTTCTCCGGCACTTTTTTCAGCATCACATGGTTGACTGTATGTGCGCCGATGGTGACCAAAGGATCGGATGCGAGCGCCGCCAGCTCATCCCAGGTCATGCACAGATCTTCACAAAAGGCGGCGATGTCGACCTGATAACGCCGGCTCAAGTCGCGAATGACGCGGCGGACTTCTTCTTCGGTTGGCAGGCGTCGCAGCCAAGCATAGATCCAAGCGTAGAGCGCCCGCTTTTCGTCCAACGTGCGGCAGTCGAAGTGCTGGTCCCTGCCGTCGAGAACAAGTCCAATGCGGTCGTTCTTGGCAATCACCGCTTCAAGCGCGAGCCACCACAATTCGCCCAGGCGGTCGGGGAAGCTGGTCGGAATATAGAGTCCGAACGGGATTTCGTATTTCTTCAGGATCGGATAGGCGAACTGCAAATTGTCCCGGTAACCGTCGTCGAAGGTCACGCAGACAAAGCGGCGCTTGGAATAGCCTTCGAGCAGGCGCTGGTGCATTTCATCGAGAGTGACGATATCAAGCCGGGAGCGGCGCAGCTTGCGGCACAACTGGTCGAAAAAAAACGGGGTCACTTCCAAAAGACGATTGGGCTGGAAGCGGTCTGGGCGCGGCGGCCGCACATGATGCAACATCAGGATCGCGCCGATGCCGCCGACAAAGGGACGCATCAGCATATGCGCGCCTGTGAAATACAGCGCCTCCAGACCTGTGCGGATCACATTGTGCTTCAAACCGGCCAAGATCGTCCCCAAATATCCTGCAGGCGCTACCGTTGCGCTCGCCGTTCCCATCCGTCTAACGCGCCCCACGCCGTTGCTTGGCAAGCGTCGCGCATGAGGTGCGACAGCAACCAGTCGAAAGCATGGCGGCCCACAGTTTTCCCGACGCTAAGCGAAAGGGATTGAAAGCAGGTTTAAACTTCGCAGAGTTTCCCGCCCGGCTACGGCCAATGTGGCGATTTTCTGCAAATCCTCCGCAAAGCGCCGGCGCATTTCGGGCAAGCTCCGGTACGACAACGCGCCCAGACAGAACTAGGCCGCGGCGGCCTCGCGCGGTTGCCCGAGCAGCATCACCACATCGGTAAAACCAGCGGCAATCAGACGCTCGCAGGCGGCAGCGGTCGCCGAATTTGTGACATTGGTGGCCACCAGCACGGCACGCGGCGCAAGCCGCGCCAGACGCTCGATCGCTGCCTCCGGCAAGGCGCCTGCGTCGACCACCACGTGGTCGTAGGCGCGCGCCAAGGTATCGATGGTAGCCGCCAGCCGCTGCGACACCAGGATAGCGGGACCATCTGGTCCGACGTGACCGACAGCGACGAGATGCAGGCGAGAGAAACGGTCGCGGGTAATGATTTCTCCGAAAGACGCCTGCCCGCGCACCAGTTCGGCGATCCCGGGCGCAGTCGGGTCGTGGGAGAGGATCGAAATATTCGGCGAATTGAGCGCGAGATCCACCAATACGGCGGCGGACTGCTTGGCGAGCGTCCGGCCGAGGGATATTGCGGTATGTGTCGTGCCCACATTGCGCGCGACGCCAACGATGGTGACGCGCCGGCCCGCGTCGCCGGCTTCGCGCAATGTGCGCGACATCTCGTCGACCGAGCTTACCGGCAGCTTGACGGCCGCGCGCATCGAGGGCGCGGTAAGCGGCAAGATCTCCGGCTCCAGGCGCTTGGTCCAGAGGCGGCCGTGGCCGCCCCTGCCGTGATACATCGAAGCCCGCGGCGCGCGTTCTTCCACCACATAGCTGGTGGAGCTGCCGCCCAGAAGTTCTCTCATCGCTACCCAGCCGGCAGCAAGCAGCAGCGTGCCCAGACCGACCAGGAGAACGACGGGCAATTTCTTCGGATAGGATGGCGTATTGGAGACGACTGCGCGGGAGATGATGCGAGCTTCGGCCGGCGCGGCTTCGAGGCTGTCGCGCGCGGAGGCCTCGCGGTATTTCGCCAGATAGGATTCCAGCAGATCGCGCTGGGCCTTCGCTTCGCGCTCCATGGCGCGCAACTCAACGTCCTGCTCGTTGCTGGAGGCGGCTTGCGTCTTGAGCTGGCCGAGGCTGATATAGAGCGTATTGACCCGCTCGTCGGCGATTTTGGCGTTGCTTTCCAGCGAGCGCACGACCTTTTCCGTTTCGGCGCGGATCTGATTTTCCAGATCTCCGATCTGCGCCCGCAACTCCCTGATACGCGGATGGAATTCGAGCAACGTCGCGGATTGTTCCGCCAACTGGGCCCGTAGCGTAACGCGCTGTTCGCTAAGACGCCGGATCAGATCGGAATTGAGAATTTCCGAAGCTTCCAGCTGTCTACCGGATTCTATCATGCTGCGGATCAGCCGAGCCTTGGTCTCGGCGTCCGCCTTCTGTCCGCGCGCGATAGCAATCTGGCTATTGATGTCGGCCAGCTGCTGGCTTGCCAGGTTCGCGCTATTGGGGCCGGTGAAAAGATTGGATTTGGAGCGGAAATCCTCCACCCTGGCTTCGGCTTCCGCCACCTTCTTGCGCATACTGTCGATTTCGCCGGAGAGATACTGGCCGGCGGTGCGCGCCTGTTCCTGTTTAATGAATTGCTGCAGCTCGAGATAACCATCGGCAACGGCATTGGCGACGCGGGCGGCGAGATCGGGATCGCGCGACTCGAAATTGACGGAGATGACGCGCGAGCGATCGATCGCAAACACGTTGAGCCGCGCGTAATAAACCTCCAGGACGCGTTCTTCGGGCGTCATGCGCAAAGGATCTCGCCCCAATCCGAAAAGGCTGAGCACTGTCGCGCTGGTCGACACACCGTTGAGCACGGGATCGAATTCCGGCCGTTCGCCGAGCTTGAGCTGGCGGATGACGCGGAGCGCGAGATCGCGCGACAGAATCACCTGCACCTGGCTGGCCACGGCTTCCTGGTCGATAACGCTGCGGTCGAAGCTCTTATCCGCTTCCGGGCGCAAATAGATGTTGTCGCGGCCCTCGATCAGGATACGCGCTTCGGAGCGGTAAAGCGGCGTGCTTGCATTGACGACGATGAAAGCCAGCACCGAAAGGATAACGGCCGGGCCGAGAATCTTCCATCGGCGATACCAGATGGCATGGCCAACCGCGCGCAACTCCAACTCGTCGCCCAAGCGGCGGCTTACCTGTGACATGCGCGACTCCATACCTGCGATACGCAGCAACGATGCCAGGATTATGGTTGCTGCCCCGTTAATTCTTCCCGCGCGGCTGGTTCAAACCCGCAGAATGGTTAGCATTTGTTAACCATGGAAGGCGTTAATCGGGCTTAACATTTAGGCCCGGGATTCGCCTTCCATGCGAATGCGCCATCTTTCGGTTTTGCTTGTGGCGGTGCTGGCGCCGGCGCTGGGCGGCTGTCTCATGCGCGGGCCGCAATCCGTGCAGCAACAAGACCACTATGTCCCGGCGGCACAGCCGGCCGCGGCGCCGAGCGCCTCCACGCCAGAACCGGTGGTCTTCTATGCCGCGCCGGCTTCTCCGGCGGCACTCGCAGCCCCTGCTCCAGCGGCGCGCGGCTTCTTCACCGCAAACCTCGGCGGACCTTTTGCCCGCGCGCCGGCCTATGCTTCATCGCCCTGCGGCGCGCAGGGCTGCGGCGCTGTTTCCGCGGCGGTCTATGTCGAGGCCGGCT
>JAXDOO010000070.1:0-13410 GCA_034668865.1 Alphaproteobacteria bacterium | reverse complement strand
TGATCGGCGGGGATGAGATGCGGAAATGCACCTCCTTGGCGCCCGCGTCGCGCATCATCTGCACGATCTTCATCGAGGTGGTGCCGCGCACGAGCGAGTCGTCGAGCAGCACGATGCGCTTGCCCTTGACCACGGCGCGGTTGGCTGAGTGTTTCAGCCGTACGCCAAGCTCACGGATCGACTGCGTCGGCTGAATGAATGTGCGACCGACATAATGATTGCGGATGATGCCCATCTCGAAAGGAATGCCGGAAGCCTGAGAATAGCCGATGGCGGCGGGCACACCGGAGTCGGGAACCGGGATGATGACGTCGGCGGCGGCAGGCGCTTCGCGCGCCAGCTCGGCGCCCATGGTCTTGCGCACGTCATAGACCGAGCGTCCGCCGACGATGGAGTCAGGCCGGGAGAAATAGATGTATTCGAAGATGCAGGGCCGCGGCGCCATCGGCGGGAACGGTTTGTATGACTGCATGCCTTCTTCGTCGAACACCACGACTTCGCCATTCTCGACGTCGCGCACATAGTGCGCGCCGATGATGTCGAGCGCGCAGGTTTCCGAGGCGAGGATCGGGCAGCCGTCGAGCCTGCCGAGCACCAGCGGGCGGATGCCGAGCGGATCGCGCGCGCCGACGAGTTTCTTGTTTGTCATGCCAACGAGCGAAAAGGCGCCTTCGATATCCCGTAAGGCATCGACGAAACGGTCGACGAAGCGCGATTTATGTGAGCGGGCGACCAGATGCAGGATCACTTCGGTGTCGGTAGTGGACTGCATCATCGCGCCTTCGCGCACCAGTTGGCGGCGCAGCGTCAGGCCATTGGTCAGATTGCCGTTGTGGCCGATGGCGAAACCGCCGGCGTTCAGTTCGGCGAACAGCGGTTGCACGTTGCGGATGATGGTCTCGCCGGTTGTGGAATAGCGCACATGGCCGATCGCGACCTGGCCGGGCAGGCGGTCGATCACTTCGCGCCGGGAGAAAGTATCGCCGACCAGTCCCATGCGGCGTTCGGAATGGAAGCGCTTGCCGTCGAAGCTGACGATCCCGGCGGCTTCCTGGCCGCGATGTTGAAGCGCGTGTAGCCCGAGCGCCGTAATCGCCGCGGCATCAGGATGGTTATAGATGCCGAAGACCCCGCATTCTTCCCGCAGCCGATCTTCCTCAAGATCGAGGAGATTGTCGCCGGAAACGTCCATCGACTGGCTCATGGGTCCTCTGAGCGCTATCGCGCGGTTGCCGCCTTATTTTCGATCAACTGCCGCATACCGTCGCGGTCGTTTCGTGCGTAACCGCTCGGATCACTGCCGCGCGTGACGCTGCCCGTTATGGTCCCTAGGTCGGACCGCGTTTCCGGCGGCGGACCATCGGGGGCATCGGTTTCGTCGCCCCTGGGCCGCTTCAGTCTCTTTAAGATGGTGCTTTCCGGGTCATCCGGCAACATGCCTTTCAGCCAATCCCCCGTGCCTTGCAGCACAACCTTGGACTTGGCGCTTTGCACCCAGGCCGGCTGCGATTTCGTGGGCACCAGCCAGTCGAAGAACAGGAAGGCGACCACCACGATAATCAACCCGCGCCCCAGGCCGAACAGGAAGCCGAGGGTACGGTCGAGCGCGCCCACCCGGCTGTCCAGGATCATGTCCGAGATCCGGACCGTCAGTACCGAAACAATCAGCAAAGTGCCGAGGAAAACGCCGCCGATGACGGCGGCCGCGGCCACGATGTCATTGTTGAAATACTGTTTCGCCAGCGGTAGCAGGCGGGCATAGGAATAGACGGTGGCGATTGCGGCAATCGCCCAGGCGGCGATCGACAGGACCTCCCGCATAAAGCCGCGGATCATGGCAAGCAGCGCCGAAACCAGCATTACAGCGAGCAGGATGAGATCAAGGAACGTAATCGGCATTCACTGCTCATCGTTTCCGCGGCGTCCGCGGGCGGCATCGAATCGCGCAACAAGCGGGCCATTACCTGACGTACGCAAGCAGTCGCGGCAAGGCCCGCCCAGCATCGAGCCAACAGATTAATTTTGTGACTTTTTCCGGCTGCTTGGGTCGCCTGGACAGCCAGAATTTCGCCCGCGCTGTATAGCGGTCCAGGACGCCGCCGTCACCCGTTTTTCAGGCCATTTTCCGGCCGGTTTTGCGGCCCGGGACGCCTTCTGCAGCAATATCGGCAACGAGGCCGGCGAGGGTCGCAACGGTGGTCGTTTGCAGGCCGCCATCGGCGGCCGCCTCCGCCCGGGCCGCCTCCGGAATGACGGCCCGCTTGAAGCCGAGCTTGACCGCCTCCTTCAGCCGAGCCGCGGTCTGGGCCACGGGCCGAATCGCGCCGGAAAGCGATACTTCGCCGAAATAAACCGCGTCCGCCGGCAGCGGTGCATTGACCAGGGAAGAGACCAGCGCCGCGGCGGCAGCCATGTCGGCCGCCGGTTCATTGATACGCAGCCCGCCCGCCACATTGAGATACACGTCATGGGACGATAGCCGCACCCCGCAGTGCGCCTCCAGCACCGCCAGCACCATGGACAGCCGGCTCTGATCCCAGCCGACCACCGCCCGGCGTGGGGTCCCCAAGGTTGTCGGAGCCACCAGTGCCTGGATTTCCACCAGCAAGGGCCGTGTGCCCTCGATACCGGCAAAAACCGCGGTGCCCGGGCTGCCGAGATCGCGCTCGGACAGGAACAGTTCGGAAGGGTTGGCGACTTCACGCAACCCGCCGCCAGTCATTTCGAAGACGCCGATCTCGTCCGTCGGCCCGAAACGATTCTTTGCCGCGCGCAGGATGCGGAACTGGTGCGAACCTTCGCCTTCGAAGGAGAGCACCGCATCCACCATATGCTCGACCACGCGCGGGCCGGCAATCGTGCCTTCCTTGGTGACATGGCCCACCAAAATCACCGCGGCGCCCGAGCGCTTGGCGAAACGGATCAGCACCTGGGCAGCGCCGCGCACCTGGGTGACGGTGCCGGGGGCGGAATCCACCACGTCGGTCCACATGGTCTGGATCGAATCCACCACGACGAGGCGAGGGGTCTTGCCTTCCGACAAGGTGGCGATGATGTCCTCCACCGAAGTCTCCGCGGCGAGTTCCACGGCGGCATCGCTGAGCCCCAGCCTTTCCGCCCGCAACCGCACCTGCGCCACCGCTTCCTCGCCCGAGATGTAAATCGCGCGCTGCCCCGCCCGCGCCAGGGCGGCGGCCACCTGGATCAGCAGCGTCGATTTGCCGATGCCGGGATCGCCCGCCATCAGCAGCACCGAACCGCGCACAAAACCGCCGCCGGTTACCCGATCGAATTCCGCGATGCCGGAAGCAAGCCGCGGCGCCTCATGGGCTTCGCCGGCAAGCGGCTCGAGCGCGAACAGGCGGCCTTTGCGCGGGGCGCGACCGGGCATGGGCCCCGCTGCCGCGGCGCCTTCTTCCACCAGCGTATTCCACTCGCCGCAGGAGTCGCATTTGCCTTGCCAGCGCGAGGAAGTCGCGCCGCAATTCTGGCAGACGAAGGTGGGGGTGCGGCGGGCCATGGTTGAGTCGGAGGCTAGTGTAACAGGGTGGTCAACAGCAACCGCGCCGAACTCAGGCGTTGCGATAGACCCGGTGATAGCGGTGGCCGATCCGCGTGAGCACTTCATAGCCGATGGTGCCGCCGAAACGCGCCACGTCATCGACGCTTATATCGCCACCGATCAGGGTGGCATAATCGCCGCGCCGGGTGTTGCCCTCCGCCAGGTCGGTCACATCGATCGCCATCAGATCCATCGAGACGCGGCCGGCGATCGGGCAGCGCTTTCCGGCGACGATCGCTTCGCCACCTGCTGTGTCGTTCCCGGTGCTCGCCGCGCGTGGATATCCGTCCGCATAGCCGACGGCGACGATGGCGATGCGCGCGGCGCGTCTGGCGGTCCAGACGCCGCCATAGCCGACGGTCTCGCCTTTGGCGACCCGCCGCACCTGGATGATGCGCGCCTGCAGGCCGACGACAGGAAGCATCGGATTGGGCTTGCCTGGTGTGGGATTGACGCCATAGAGCGCGACGCCTGGCCGCACCAGGTCGCAATGCGCTGCATCGCCCAGAAAGATGCCGGAAGAATTGGCGAGCGAAGCCGGCAGGCCGCGGAATTGCACGCGAATTTCGCGGAATAGCCTGATCTGTTTTTCGTTGAGCGGGTGCTCAGGCGTTTCCGCACAGGCGAGGTGACTCATCAACAGCGTGAATCCGTGATTTTCCCTTTGCAGGCGCTGGGTGAGCGCCATCACCTCGTCGACGCTCATGCCGAGGCGGTTCATGCCGGTATCAACATGGATGGCCGCGCTGCCGTGCCACTTCGAGCCGGCGATGAAACCATCCCATTCGGCGAGTTCTACCAAGCTGCTGATCACCGGCCGCGCGTTGACCTCGGCGAAGGCTGGGCCACTGCCGGGCAGCACGCCATCCAGCACATAGATCGCGGCGTCGTGCACGGTCGGACGCAGCCGGCGCGCTTCGCTGAGATCGGCGACGAAAAACGTCTTGCAGCCGGCTCTGACGAGAGCGGCGCCGACCTGTTCGAGACCGCAGCCGTAGCCGTCCGCCTTCACCACGGCGGCACATTCCACCGCCAGCGCCTGCAGTCCGAGCCGCCGCCAATTCTCCTGCAATGCCGCAAGATCAATCGTAAGCAGCCCGCCCGCTTCGGTCTCGGAAGGACCAGCAGCAACCAGTTCGGATGAAGGAGAGGCAGGGCTGGTGTGCGAATGCATGGGGATCACGGTTGCGGGGCAGCGCATCATGGTGGGGATGCGGCCGCGCCACAAGCCTTCCGGCATGATCTTGTCGACGATCCGGTTCCCATCTCACAGCAGGTCTCGGATAGGTCTTCGCGGATGCGCTAGAAACGATCCGGCAACCGCTCGGGTTTGACGAGGTTGGAGAAGCGGGTGACTTCCGCATCGAATTGCAATTCCACCGTTCCGGTCGGGCCGTGGCGCTGTTTGCCAATGATAGCCTCGGCCTTGCCGTGCACCTTCTCACCTTCCGCCAGCCATTCGGCGAATTTGTCGGTCTGCGATTCCGAGGGCTTGCGCATCTGGTGGTAATATTCTTCACGGAAGACGAAGATCACCACGTCGGCGTCCTGTTCAATCGAACCGGATTCACGCAGGTCCGAAAGCTGCGGCCGCTTGTCGTCGCGGCTTTCGACCTGACGCGACAGTTGCGACAGGGCGAGCACAGGCACATTCAGCTCCTTGGCCAGCGCCTTCAGCTTGGTGGTGATTTCGGTGACTTCCTGCACCCGGTTTTCGGAAGAGCGCCGCGTCGAGCCTTGCAGAAGCTGAATATAATCGATGACGAGGAGATCGAGTCCGCGCTGGCGCTTCAGCCGCCGCGCGCGGGCCGCCAGTTGCGCGATCGAAAGGCCGCCGGTCTCGTCCACATAGAAGGGCAGGTTCTGCAGTTCGATTGAGATGTCCTTGATCTTCTCGAAATCGGCCTCGGTGATGCCGCCGCGGCGGATCTTGTTAGAAGGGATTCCCGTCTGTTCGGCGATGATACGGGTGGCCAGCTGCTCGGCTGACATTTCCAAAGAGAAGAAGCCGACGATGCCACCATTAACGCTGATCATATGGCCATCGGACTTCACCTCGCCCTGCCAGGCCTTGGCCACGTTATATCCGATGTTGGTGGCGAGCGCGGTTTTGCCCATGCCCGGGCGGCCGGCGAGGATTACGAGGTCCGACTGTTGCAGCCCGCCCATCATGCGGTCGAAATCTTCCAGGCCGGTCGCCAAGCCTGACAGTTTGCCGTCGCGCTGGAAGGCATGCGCCGCCATATCCACGGCGGTGGTGAGCGCCTGGGCGAAGCGCTGGAAGCCGCCGTCATAGCGTCCGGTTTCCGCCAGCTCGAACAACCTGCGCTCGGCGTCTTCGATCTGGTTGCGCGGGGCTAAATCCACCGGGGCGTCGAATGCGACATTGACCATATCCTCGCCAATCAGGATCAGCAGGCGGCGGATCGAGAGGTCGTAGATGGTGCGGCCATAGTCTTCGGCATTAATGACGGTGGTGGCCTCGGCGGCGAGCCGCGCGAGATATTGGCTGACATTCATGCCGGCGATGTCGATGTCGCCGGGCAGGAAGGTTTTCAGCGTCACCGGGGTGGCGAGCTTGCTGGCGCGGATCAGGCTGCGCCCGATCTCGAAAATTTTCTGATGGATCGGCTCGAAGAAGTGCTGCGGTTCGAGGAAATCGCCGACCCGATAAAACGCTTCGTTGTTGACCAGGATGGCGCCCAGCAGGGCCTGCTCGGCTTCGATATTATGCGGCGCGGTCCGATAAATCGGAGCGGCAGGTTCCGGAAGCTTCCGGACGGTCGAATCAACGGGTGCCATGGGACCATGCTAGCTTAGGGGAATGTGGACGTAGCATGGCGCGTGACGCGCAGGCGCGGTTACTTTGGACTTGTCCCGCAATTCACAGTGTTAAGAGACGGCCGCCTTGGGCCGCGTTTGTGCTTGACTACTCGCCGGCCAGCCGCAGCGGCGTGCGCTGCCCGCCTTCGGTAACACGCAACCGCCGCTCTTCATGCAGGATATAGTCACGCGTCATCGGTACGACGCCCTGCCGCTTGCTGAGCTGGATCTGGAACACCATGGCAGCGTGGTCGCGGAAATTCACTTCCGCTGCGGCAAGATAAAATTCCCACATGCGCACGAAGCGCGGGTCGTAAAGCCGTTCCACTTGGTTCTTGTGCGCGAGGAAGCGCTCCCGCCACGCCTTCAGCGTCTCGGCGTAATGCATGCGGAGGATTTCAATATCGGTTACCAGCAGTCCGGCACGCTCGATATAGGGCAGCACCTCCGAGAGGGCCGGGATATAGCCGCCAGGGAAGATATACTTCGCCACCCAGGGATTGGTGATGCCTGGTCCTTCCGAACGCCCGATGGAATGCAGCAGGAAAACGCCGTCGTCGCTCAGCAGATCCGCGCATTTGCGGAAGAAGGTGTCGTAGACGGTCAGACCGACATGCTCGAACATGCCGACCGAGACGATGCGGTCAAATGGGCCCTTCACGTCGCGGTAGTCTTCCAGCAGGAAATCGACCTGGCCCGAGAGTTGCTTCTCCGCCGCGCGCTGCTGCGCCAGCGCATGCTGCTCTTTGGAAAGCGTGATGCCCTGGACCCGCGCACCGCAGAATTCTGCCAGATAGAGCGCGAGCCCGCCCCAGCCGCAGCCGATGTCTAGAACGCGCTGACCCCTTTGCATCAACAGCTTGGCGGCGAGATGGCGCTTCTTCGCTAGCTGGGCGTCGTCGAGAGACTGGCCCGGCGATTCGAAATAGCCGCAGCTATATTGCCGGTCGGCGTCGAGGAACAACGAGTAGAGACGCTCGTCCAGGTCATAGTGATGCGCGACGTTGCGCTGCGCCTTCGGCTTCGGATTGCGCTGCTGCCAGCGGCGCTTGAGATAGCGCAAGAGATAAAGAAGACGGCCCCAGCGTTTCGCCTCGGCGTCGTTCTGGCAGAGGACATGGAGCACGTCGGCCATGGTGCCTTCTTCGACGACCAGCGTGCCGTCCATATACGCTTCGCCGAATTTCAGTTCGGGATCGAACAGCACCTCACGCAATGTCGAGCGGGTGGTGAAGCGTACGGCAACCGGCTTGCCAGTGCCGTCGCCGAAGTTGAAAACCTGACCGTCCGGAATCGTCACCCGGAAATTGCCGCGATGGATAAATCGTCCCACAAGAGCCTGAAGCAACCAATGCATTGGCCGCATCCACTCCCGTTATGCCCTTCCGAGCCAAGCACCCGTTAACATCGCCTGGGCGAGCAAACAGTCTCCGAGAGAAAATACTAAATTACGGGTTAGGAAAAAACAGGGACACATCAAAAAACGAGATTTTGATCAAGCCGCCGATCGCTTTTCAGAAGGAAAGCGGCTCGCCCGCCGTAATTTTGGCTAATGGTTGGTGCGATACCCGACTCGGTGGATGCGAGCGACAGGAGGCGGCTTTGTTTGGAAGAAAGCTTGTGCTGGTGTTGGTCGTGGCGGGCGCAGGGTTGCGCGCGGGGTCCGCGCTGGCCCAGGAAGACCTCAACCGCGGAAAAACGCCGGCGCAGCTCTTTGCGTCCGACTGCGCCGACTGTCACCGCAACCCTCGCACCCTGGCCAAGCGCGAGAATGCCAATGCACTCGCCGAGTTTTTACGCGTGCACTACACCGCGAGCCGGGAAAGCGCCGCCGCCATCGCGGGGTATCTGGTATCGCTCGGTCCCGATCCGCGGGCCGGATCTGCGCGGCCGACAACGCAGCGCTCCAGACCCGCGGCATCGCAGGACCAGAGCAAGCCCAACCAGACTCAACCAGCGGCAAGGTCTGCCGAGCCCGATCCGCCGCTGCCGCCTGAGACGGTGCCGCCCCCGCCCCCCGCGCCGGCTGCCGCGCCCACCCCCGAGCTTGTCCATGAGTCAACTCCGGCGGCGCCGCCCGCGAACCCGCAATAGCTGCGGGCAGGCGGCGCGCAGCTGGCTTATTTCTTTTCCTCTCCCTTCGCGGCTTCTTCTTCCGTCGCCTCGCGGGCGTGAAGGGCTTCGACCGCTTCGGGCTCAAAGAAAGCCTCTTCCGCGACTGCGGGCGTTTCTTCCTCGGCCGCTTCACGGCGCTGCGTCACATCTTCGCCGCGCTGCAGGCGCTCGGCTTCGTCCTGGCTGCGTGCCACCGTAACGGTGACAGTGACCTCGACTTCAGGATGCAGCGCGACCGGAATCTTGTACATACCGAGCGTCTTGATCGGTGCATTCAACACAATCTGCGAGCGATTGACGGTGATGGCATCGTCGCTCAGCAGACTGGCGATGTCGCGGGCGGAAACCGAGCCGTAGAGGTGGCCGGCTTCGCCAGCCTGGCGCAGAACGACGACGCTTTTGCCGGCGACCTTTTTCGAAGCGGTCTCCGCCTCGCCGCGAAGCTCCGTGTTGCGAGCCTCGAGCTCGACCTTCATGCCTTCAAATCGGTCGCGATTTTCTTTGGTGGCGCGCAGCGCCTTGCCGTTTGGCAGCAGATAGTTGCGCGCAAAGCCGTTCTTCACGCGCACGACCTCTCCCATTTGGCCGAGCTTGGCGACGCGTTCGAGTAGAATTACTTCCATGGTCTTTCTCCGTCTTCGTTCGATGTGTTGACCGGGGTATTCAATGCAGCGTGGGTGGGCCGCGAGTGCGAGCCGTCCGTCCGCGCAGGTCGAGCGCGGTGTCGGCGAGGCCGAGCAGCGCGAGAATGATCGCCGGCCATCCGAAGATGATGACCGCGGTATAGACCCCGGCCAGCACCAGCGGGCGGCCGCTGATGCCACGCGTGACCACATGCAGCACGGCGAATCCTAGGACGGCAAAGGCCATGATCAACGCGGCGGCGAAAACATCAGAAACAATGCCGAGCAGGCTGGGCAAAAAGACCCCGGCCAGAGCAATGGCAAGCAGCACGGGTGCAAACCGGGGGAAACTGATCGCCGACAATTCCGGCCACGGCCTGCGTAGTTGTCCTGACAGCTTTACGATGCGCGCGGCGAGCCAGGTATTAATCAGCAATACGACGGTGGCTAACGAAGCCACCATCGGCGGTGCCAGCTTCGTCAGCACGTCGGTATCGATGAGCTTTTCAGGACTGAGTTCGCCGCCGGCGCGGCTACGAAGCCCGAGCGCAGCTTCGATGGCGGATCGCAGATTGCTATGAAAGCTTTGGGCATCGGTGCCGAAATACGGGATCGCGATCGCGATGGCTGCGGCTCCAATAAGCGCGGTCCAAAGCACGATCCTTCCGGCGGGGTACCATTCCAGCACGCCGGTGCCCACGGCGTGGCGCGCAAGCAGCGCGAGATAGCCAAGCCACCAGGCGGGCAGGCCGACGCCGACGATGAAGGCGAGCGCGAAATGACCATCGAGCACGAGGGCAAGGCAGGCCGTGGCGAATAGGGCTGCGATCAGCCCCGCCACGTAATTCCATCCGATACCCGCGAGCAGAATCGGCAAAGGCGAGAGGTAGAAAAGCACAAGCGCAAACAGCGAGCCGGACGCCAGCGATGCGAATAGCAACGCTGCCGCGGCACCCGCGCCAATACCAATGAGAACGATCTGCGTCATTCCAGCTGTCCCGCTCCGTCAGGGGCGGTTAGAGGCGGATCGATGTCCGCCCCAACCATCGGCCGCCGGACCATTCCGCCGGCCTGGATTTCTTCATCGGGCTTGCGCCAGATAAGACCACCTGGGCAAGCGCTTTAGGAACTTCAAATCGAACAGCGGCACTAGGACCGTTTAGAAGTTGCAGTGCCCCTCGGAAGCGGGGCCCTGTCGTCAGCGAATCACATAAGGCAAGAGCCCCAGGAAGCGGGCGCGTTTGATCGCCTTGGCCATCTCGCGCTGTTTCTTGGCAGAGACCGCGGTGATGCGGCTCGGCACGATCTTGCCGCGTTCGGAAACATAGCGCTGCAGAAGACGCGCATCCTTGTAGTCGATCTTCGGTGCGCCCTCGCCCGAGAAGGGGCAGGTCTTGCGCCGGCGAAAGAATGGCCGCCGCGCGCCGCCGCCACCGCCACCACCGCCTTGAGGTGAGAATGCCATTTCTTATTACTCCTCTGCTGCCGGGCTGTCGTCGCCGTCGCGCGGGCGCCGTTCACGGTCTCGGAAGCCGCCGCGATCACCACCACGATCGCCGCGTGGGCCACCACCGCCGGGGCGACCGTCATCGCGCTCGCGGTCGCGGTCTACTTTGCGCATCATGGCGGATGGGCCTTCTTCCAGCTCATCGACGCGAATGGTGAGATACCGGATGATGTCTTCGCTCAAGCGCATCTGCCGCTCCATTTCGGCAAGTGCCGGGGCTGGAGCGTCGATATTGAGCAAGGTCATATGCGCCTTGCGGTTCTTGCGGATGCGATAGGAGAGGGACTTCACGCCCCAGTACTCAGTCTTGGCGACCTTGCCGCCCATCGCTTCGATGACGGCTTTGTACTGGTTGGTGAATTCATCCACCTGTTGCGGGCCAAGGTCCTGGCGCGCAAGGAATACGTGCTCGTAAAGCGGCATGCAGTGCCTTTCCTGTTTCAATCCAACGCCCCGGCGCCTAGCCCTTCGAGCCTTTCGGAAAGGCTCGATGCTCAGAAGGCGGAAACTCCGGGACGCCGGGCGAGTGGCCCTGCCGCAAAGCGGCCGTCCGTTCGGTTCCCAACCGGGATCGTGCGAAGTGCGGGCTTATACGCGATTGCGCCGAAAAGGCAAGGCGTTAGGCGCAACTTAGGCTGCTTTTGGAGGCTCGTTCTCTCGCTTCGCTGCCTGCAGCATATCGGCGAGTTTCACCGCCAGATCAACACCGTCACGGATCTGGCGGGCGGAGGTCTTATCCCAGGCACTGCTGGCAGAGCGCATCTTGTTGAGCGTTAACAGCAGGGCTTCGAGATGGTTGGAGAGCAGCTTCCGCCGGAAGGTGAGATCCTGCCGGGCCCGCTCCAAATCCTCATCGGTGACCGCGGCAAAGTCGACCATGGCTCTACCCTGGGCTTGGGCCGGATGTTAGGCCTGCTACCTTGTCGTTTCGTTACATTACCCCGATAACATCTAGCGAAAGTTTTTTATATGACTATTCAGTTTGTTAGTGGCTGTTGCGCCCAATATGGTTAAAGCCCGACGGGGTTTGTCAGCGAGAAAAACCGATCCGCTATTCGTGCCGCTTCAAGCAGGATGTGAGCATAACGCACGGGAGTGAAGCTATGTCTGCAGGATTGTCGCCTGTCCGCCGCGTTGTGACCGGTCACGACGCCCATGGCGTCGCCAAGGTCCTGATAGACGGACCCGCGACCAATGTGCGGTCCTCGCGGCCCGGCTCGACATCGACGTTGATGTGGTCGACGGACGAGACGCCGGCCGATATCGCAATCGGCGAGGATGTCGAAGACCTCGGAGCCCGGATACTCGGCACGGCGCCGCCCGCCAACGGCACACGCTTCACGATCAACGATATTCCTGCCGGCCGGCCGGGCCTCATGCATCGTACCGAGACCCTTGACTATGCGATCGTGTTGGCTGGCGAGATCGACATGGTGATGGATGACTCAAGCGTGACCTTGCGGGTCGGGGATGTGGTGATTCAACGCGGCACCAACCATTCCTGGGTCAATCGAGGCACACAACCGGCGCGCATCGCCTTCGTGCTGATCGACGCCAAGCCGCTAGGCCTCGGCAATCCGCGCACGCGGGAAAATCCCGACGCGCATTCCTAAGGGTGTCCGGCACGCTTGACATCGCGCGCAACGCGGTGTCTTAGGGCGCTTTTTCGCAAGGTATGACGATGTCCATTGCGTTTGTTTTTCCCGGTCAAGGCAGCCAGACGGTCGGCATGGGCAAAGCGCTTGCCGAGGCTTTTGCGCCGGCGCGACAGGTTTTCGCCGAGGTGGACGACGCGCTGGGTGAAAAACTCAGCACCACGATCTGGGAGGGATCGGCTGATGCTCTGACGCTGACAGAAAACGCGCAGCCGGCGTTGATGGCGGTATCGCTCGCGGTCGTGCGCGTGCTGGAGGGGGAAGCCGGGCTTGATTTGCGGCGCGATGCGAAATTCGTGGCCGGACATTCGCTTGGTGAATATTCGGCGCTTGCCGCTGCCGGCGCTTTTTCGCTCGCCGATACTGCACGGCTTTTGCGCACCCGCGGGCGTGCGATGCAAAAAGCGGTTCCGGTGGGCACCGGCGCCATGGCGGCGCTGATCGGGCTGGAGCTGGAGCAGGTCGCGGCGATCGCGGCGGAAGCGGCACAAGGCCAAGTTTGTCAGGCGGCAAATGACAACGGCGGCGGGCAGGTGGTTGTATCGGGCGATAAGGCGGCGGTGGAACGCGCCGCGGAAATCGCCAGGGCCAAAGGCGCCAAGCGCGCCATCATCCTGCCGGTCTCCGCGCCTTTCCATTGCGCGTTGATGCAGCCGGCCGCCGAGGCGATGGCGCGAGCGCTTGCTGCCGTCACCGTTAAGGCACCGACGGCGCCGCTGGTCGCCAATGTGCTGGCTCGGCCGATCAGCGATCCCTCTGAAATCGTGCGGCGGCTAGTCGAACAGGTCACCGGCACCGTCCGTTGGCGCGAATGCGTGTCCTTTATGGCGGGCGAGGGGGCTACGGCTTTTTACGAGCTTGGTGCGGGCAAGGTGCTCAGCGGCCTGGTCAAGCGTATTGCCGGGGGCGCCACCGGTATGGCCGTGGGTGCTCCCGCTGACATAGGCGCATTCATCAGAGCGCGAAGGATTCAGCATGTTTGATCTCACGGGGAAGACCGCGCTCGTAACCGGCGCGACCGGCGGCCTCGGCGGCGCGATCGCCAAGGCGCTGCAGGTGCAGGGCGCCACCGTGGCGCTGTCCGGCACACGGCGTGAGGTTTTGGACGCGCTGGCCGCCGAGATC
>JAXDOO010000069.1:0-2824 GCA_034668865.1 Alphaproteobacteria bacterium | reverse complement strand
CGATCCGGATGCGGCATCGATCAGTCGTGATGCCGACGCCGGACAGCTTTACGTGCGCGTCACGCGTGGGCTGGTGACGCTTTTGCAGGAGCGCACGGCGGACGGTTACGTCTTTCGGGTCGATCTGCGGCTGCGGCCTGACCCTGCCTCCACGCAAGTAGCGGTCTCGGTGCGGTCCGCGCTGAACTATTACGAGAGCGTCGGTCGCAACTGGGAGCGCGCGGCGATGATCAAGGCGCGCGCTTGCGCCGGCGACATGCCGACGGGAGAATCGCTGCTGAACGAGCTCGTGCCTTTCATCTGGCGCAAATACCTCGACTTTGCCGCCATCACCGACGTGCAGGCGATGAAGCAGCAGATCCACGCCTATAAAGGTCATGGCGAGATCGCGATCGAGGGGCATAACCTGAAGCTTGGGCGCGGCGGCATCCGCGAGATCGAATTCTTCGTGCAAACGCAGCAGCTGATCGCGGGCGGGCGACATCCGCAATTGCGCGGCCGCAGCACGCTGGCCATGCTAGACGTGCTGGCCAAGGGCGGCTGGATCAGCGCCGAAGCGCGCGACGATATGGCGGCGGCTTACGATTTCCTACGCAAGGCCGAGCATCGCCTGCAAATGATGGCGGACGAGCAGACCCAGGTCCTGCCGGCGGATCGCGAGGGCACCGAGCGCTTTGCGCGATTTCTGGGTTTCGACAGCCGCGACGATTTCGCGGCCGTGCTGACCGTGCATCTGCGCAACGTGCAGCGCCACTATGAGCAGCTCTTTGCGCCGGCGCCCGCCGTAGGCGGAGAAGAGCGCGGCTTTGCTTTTCCGAAGGACAAGGACGATGCAGCAACGCTCGACAATCTGTCGGCGATGGGGTTCCGCAATCCACTGCGGGTCTCGGAGGGCGTACGGCACTGGCTTTCGGGCAGCTACCGCACGCTGACAAGTGAGGTGGCGCGGCAGCATTTGACGGCGCTGTTGCCGTCGCTGCTGCGCTATATCGCGAAGACGGAAAACCGCGAAACCGTGTTCGTTGCTTTCGACCAGTTCCTCACCGAGCTGCATGCTGGCAGCCGGCTATTCTCGCTACTGCGGCAGAATCCCGACCTGGTGGGGTTCATGGTGCTCATTCTCGGCACGGCGCCGCGGCTCGCCGACATTCTTGCGCGCTATCCGCATGTGATCGATCCGCTGCTGGAGCCGGGATTTTTCGGCTCGCTGCCGGATGAGGCCGAGCTGCACGCTGAATGGGAACGAGCGATCGGGCAAACCACCTCCTATGAAGATTTTCTCGATCGCATTCGTATGTTCGGCCAGGAGCAGATGTTCCTGATCGGTGCGCGCGTCCTGTCGGAGACGGTATCCGCCGGACAGGCCGGCGACGCCTTTGCCCACCTGGCGGATGTGATGATCCGAGCCCTCGACTGTGCGGTGCAAGAGAATTTTGCGCAGGCTCACGGTCGCGTATCGGGACAGCAAACCGCGCTGCTGGCCTTGGGCAAGCTTGGCGGCCGCGAAATGACTGCGAGTTCCGACCTCGATCTTATCATGATTTATGACTTTGACGCCGATGCGCCACAATCTGATGGGGCGCGCCCGCTCTACGGCAGCCAATACTTCGCGCGGCTGACGCAACGGCTAATCAGTGCGCTGACCGTGCAGACCAATTATGGCGTGCTTTACCCGGTGGACATGCGCTTGCGGCCCTCAGGCCGCTCCGGACCATTGGCGACGCAGCTCGCAGGATTCGAGAGCTACCAGGAAAAGGAAGCCTGGACCTGGGAGCATCTGGCGTTGACGCGGGCACGGATCGTGTCTGCGTCATCGCGGCAATTCGAACGTCGTGTGGCCGACATCCTCCGCACCGCGCTCAGCCGCAGACGCGACGCCACCGCGATAGCCGGCGATGTGGTCGAGATGCGGCGCGCCATCGCTACCGAAAAAGGCGATAGCGATCGCTGGGATTTGAAATTCGCTGCCGGTGGTCTCGTGGATCTGGAATTCATCGCGCAATATCTGCAGCTCGTACACGCCGCCGACCACCCGGGTATTTTGCACACCTCGACGGCGCGGGTGCTGGAGAATGCATGGCAGTTGGGTCTTTTATCTACGGCGGAAGCCGAAGTCCTGCGCCCGGCGGTGCGGCTTTATCAGAACCTGACGCAGATCTTGCGGCTTTGCCTGCCCGGCGCCTTCGATCCGAAAACGGCAGACGCCGGTTTGCTGCGTCTCCTGGTGCGCGCGGGCGACGTGCCGGATTTCGCCACCCTGGCTGCGCATGTGGCGGAGACCGAGGACAAGGTGCGGGAAAGCTTTGTGCGGATCCTGGGTGAAGCGCCCTAACGCATCGCAAGCGACGTGGAAATCCGCTTCGCGGATCAACATGAGCTGATCCGGAGAGTTATCAGGCGTGCTTGGTCGACGGCCCCCAGCGCGAGCGCGGCTGTTCGGGGAGAACGCCGGTCTCGTCATGCACGGCAAGGGGACTGACGCGCGGCAGACGCACCACGACCAGTGTGCCTTTGTCGGGCGCTGAGCGGATGCGCATGGCGCCGCCATGCAACTCGACCAGCGATTTGGCGATGGCCAGCCCAAGGCCGGAGCCCTGGTGGCTCTTGGTAAGTTGGCTTTCGACCTGCTCGAACGGCCGGCCGAGTTTTTTCAGCGCTTCCTTTTCGATTCCGATGCCGGTGTCTCGGATGGCGACCGTGATGGCGCCACCCGAGAGCCGCCCGCCCACTGTGACACGCCCGCCTTCCGGCGTAAATTTCACTGCATTGGAGAGAAGATTGAGCGCGATCTGCTTGAGCGCGCGGCGGTCGGCCTTGAAGAAAA
>JAXDOO010000068.1:0-4769 GCA_034668865.1 Alphaproteobacteria bacterium | reverse complement strand
TTTGAAGTATGCGGATACTCGGGATTTCGGCGTTCTACCACGACAGCGCAGCGGTCCTAGTCGAGGATGGACGCATTGTGGCCGCGGCCCAAGAGGAGCGGTTCACTCGCAAAAAACACGACGCGCGCTTCCCGAAGAGCGCGATCCGCTGGTGTATCGAGGCAGGCCAGACAACTTTGGAGGACGTTGATCGGATTGTCTTCTACGATAAGCCCTTTCTAAAATTTGAGCGACTGCTGGAAACCTACGTCGCTTTCGCTCCGCGGGGATACCAGTCATTTCGGGCCGCAATGCCGGTTTGGTTGAAGCAAAAGCTATTCCAGAAAAGCCTGCTGTCGAAGGAACTGAACGCGATCGCGCCAATATCGCACGTGGAAGATCGGCTTATGTTTACCGAGCACCATTTCAGTCACGCCGCGTCGGCCTTCTACCCCTCGCCTTACGAGGAAGCAGTGGTGTTGACACTAGACGGCGTGGGCGAATGGGCGACGGGATCGGTGGCCCATGGCCGCGGCAGTCATCTTGCGATTGAGCGCGAACAATATTTCCCTCATTCCCTGGGCCTGTTGTACTCTGCGGTCACATATTATGCAGGCTTCAAAGTCAATTCCGGCGAGTACAAAGTGATGGGCTTGGCGCCCTACGGCGAGCCGCGTTTCAAGAACCTGATGCTCGACCACGTCATCGATGTAAAGGAAGATGGCAGTTTCTGGCTCGACATGAAGTATTTCGATTACTGCACCGGTCTTTCAATGACCAGTGAACTCTTTTCGGAGCTGTTTGGAAGGCCGCCGCGCAAACCAGACTCAGAGTTACTCGACCAATTCCACATGGACATGGCCGCTTCGGTGCAGGCGGTAACCGAAGAGGTGATGCTTCGGCTCGCCCGCGCGCTGGCGAGGGACTACGACACCCCAAATCTCTGCCTCGCCGGTGGCGTCGCGCTCAATTGTGTCGCGAACGGCAAACTCTTGCGCGATGGTGCTTTCCGCAACATCTGGGTACAGCCTGCGGCAGGCGATGCTGGCGGCGCTCTCGGCTCGGCGCTGGCGGTCTGGCACATGGCCGAGGCGGGGCCGCGGCGCACAACCGGGTACGATGCGATGGAGGGGTCTTTTCTCGGTCCCGATTTCCCACAGCCGGAAATCGAACGCCGCCTGGCTGCAGTCGGCGCGAGCTTCGAGACGATGCCTGAGGATCGAATAATCGAGGAAACAGTCGATGAGTTGACTGGGCAGAGCGCGGTCGGCTGGTTTCAGGGCCGCATGGAATTCGGGCCACGTGCGCTCGGCGCCCGCTCGATCTTGGCCGACCCGCGTTCTCCCACAATGCAGAGGACGCTGAACTTGCGGGTTAAGTATCGCGAGAGCTTCCGCCCGTTCGCACCGTCGGTACTCCGGGAGGATGTGGCTGACTGGTTCGATTTCAATGTGGATAGCCCATACATGCTGATGGTTGCTGACCTATTGCCGAAAAGGCGGCGCCAAATGACCGGGTCCGAACAGGCCTTGTTTGGGATCGATAAGTTGAATGTGGTGCGCTCTGAGATTCCCGCTGTGACACACGTTGACTACTCGGCGCGTATTCAGACGGTTCACGCCAATACTAATGCGCGATATCACCGACTGCTCTCCTTTTTCAAACAGCGGACCGGGTGTCCGGTGTTGGTCAACACCAGCTTCAATGTCCGTGGCGAACCGATCGTCTGCACGCCCGAGGATGCATTTCGATGTTTTATGGGCTCCGAGATCGAAATTCTGGTTGTCGGCAATTGCTTTCTTCGGAAGGAGCATCAAGATCCTGATATTCATTTTACTTACGAAGATATTTTCGATTTGGACTGATGAATAAGCGTATTCTGTGGCTTTTGTTACTGATCCTTCTGCTCCTAAGCGGTGAGGGGTTAGCCTTTCTATCCACATGGATTACTCCAAATCTCTATGACCATCGAGATGCTGTCTTCGCTGAATTTACGCCAGAGGACCTGGAAAAATTCAGAAGCCGCGCCGCATCCTCAACTCTTGGATGGGATAACGTGCCCGGTCGGCGCGAAACACCCAATTGCCTGAACAAAACGCAGGTCGTGACGGTCAGTTCGGATCGGGTGCGCGTTCACGGCTCACCCGCCGCTGGAAATATTCGAGTTCTGGTTACCGGCGATTCTTATACCTTTGGTGACGAAGCGGAAGATCACGAAACCTTTCCCGCGATGTTGGAACGCAATCTGGGGGTGCGGGTAGCTAATCTCGGCGTCGGCGGCTATGATCCGACGCAAGCTGTGCTAAAGCTGGAGCAAACGATTGACCGGTATCCTCAAGCGCAGGTAGCTGTATTAGCGATTCAGACGGAGAACGTGCTTCGGATGCTGAACAGTTACCGTCCAGTTTACTATAAGGGGACGGGAATTAGATATGGATTCAAACCATTTATGGGGGACGGTATGCTGCGTCCGCTGATCGACCCAGATCCTTGGAGTAGCCTGGACAAAGTGACCGAAGTTGCCAATCAGGCCTTCGACACAGATTACTGGAGGAAACCGCGAGCGAAGTTTCCTTTTACCATAGCTTTTGCCAAGGCAATTACAAGTAATACGTTTTTGGTTGAGCTAAAGGCCGATTTGGCGGATCTGCTGCGGCGGCCAACCTACATTTACATTGTTGGGGAGTCGGACGTTGAGCATAATCTTACTGCAATACTAGATCGTTTCGTGTCGTTTTCGGTGAAACGCCATTTGGTGCCCGTAATCGCGATGATTCCGAAGAGTGGTGATGATCCGACGAGCGGCGCTAGCATGCTGGCTCAAGCAATTACCCCTGCTCTGGCAGGGTCGCTCGTGGTCGTGAATGTGGGAGAAGGTGTGGACTGGAGCCGCTATAACCTTGGTGGAAGGCGGCGAACCTGTCACCCGTCAGCATATGGCTATGCAACGATTGCGGAGAGCGTTGCGGCACCAGTGCGCCGGTTGCTCGCGACCCGTCTTCGGGAACCGGCCGGTTGACGCTTGCTCGGGCCATCTAAGCACCGCCGTGCCAAGTGCTCGTTCCGCTGTCGGGCTGCTCGGGGCCATGCATTCACGGGGGATCATCGCCGTGAACGCGAGGTCGCGCAGCTTTCATTCCGACTAAACAGAGCGACGAGAAGGGTCGGGCGCACGGCAGCAGCGCGCCCGCGCCTTGACTCGCACCGCCTGCCGTCTAAACCCGAGCGGTTTTTTCAAAGCCCCCAAGGATCATGGCAAAAATTACCTTCATCGGAGCGGACGGGACACGCTACGAGGTCGAGGCGCAGAACGGCTCGACCGTCATGGAAAACGCCATCCGCAACGGCGTTCCGGGCATCGAGGCGGAATGCGGGGGAGCCTGCGCCTGCGCCACCTGCCACGTCTATGTCGACGCGGAATGGCGGCCGGTCACCGGCGAGCCGGAGCCGATGGAGGAGGACATGTTGGATTTTGCCTATGATGTACGCCCGAGCTCGCGCCTTTCCTGTCAGATCCGCGTTAGCGATGCGCTCGACGGGCTTGTGGTGACGGTGCCGGAGCGCCAGGGATGAACCGGCCCCTGCCGAGCGATTCCGGAGCGATCATGACATCGAACTACCATGAAACGGATGTCGTCATCGTGGGAGCCGGGCCCTGCGGCCTGTTCGCGGTTTTCGAGCTCGGCCTCCTCGACCTCAAATGCCACCTCATCGACATCCTCGACCGGCCGGGCGGCCAATGCGCCGAGCTTTATCCGGAGAAGCCGATCTACGACATCCCGGGCCTGCCGATCGTCACCGGCCAGGGGCTCGTGGACCGGCTGATGGAGCAGATCCGTCCGTTCGGCGCCGAGTTCCATTTCGGCGAGATGGTTTCGGAGCTGGAGCGCACCGAGACCGGCTTCCGCGTGCGCACCGACGCCAACACGACGATCGCCTGCAAGGTGATCGTCGTCGCGGCCGGCGGCGGATCGTTCCAGCCCAAGCGGCCGCCCATCCCGGGGATCGAGGCCTATGAAGGCAGGAGCGTGTTCTATTCGGTGCGCCGCATGGAGGATTTCCGCGGCCACGATCTCCTGGTCGTGGGCGGCGGCGATTCGGCGCTCGACTGGACACTGAACCTGCAGCCGGTCGCCAACAGCCTGACGCTGGTCCACCGACGTCCCGAATTCCGCGCCGCCCCCGACAGCGTCAACAAGATGTTCGCCCTCAACGAGCGCGGCGAGCTGACTTTTCAGCAGGGGCAGGTGACCGGCCTGGTCGGCGAAGGGGGCGAGCTGAAGGCGGCGGTCGTCAAGGGGCCGGACGGCGACGTCGAGGTTCCGGCGACCCGCATGCTGCCGTTCTTCGGGCTCACCATGAAGCTCGGCCCGGTCGCCGAATGGGGCCTGAACCTGCACGAGGAGCTGATCGCCGTCGACACGGCAAAATTCGAGAGCTCCGAGCCGGGCATTTTCGCCATCGGCGACATCAACCGGTATCCCGGCAAGCTGAAGCTGATCCTGTCGGGCTTTCACGAGGCGGCGCTGATGTCGCAGGCGGCCAAGAAGATCGTCCATCCCAACCAGCGGGTCGTCTTCCAGTACACGACCTCGTCGACAAGCCTGCAGAAGAAGCTGGGCGTCGCCTGAGCGCCGGGGACGAAGGCGCGCTCGTTCAGATGTGGACGAGGAGCGCGGCTGCGAGCGAGCGGACGCCGTCCGGAAGGTTGCTCCAGGCCTGGCGTAGGGCCGGACGGAAGCGCTCCTGGTAAAATTCCGCATAGACGCGCCCGGTGCGGGTCAGCGGCA
>JAXDOO010000067.1:0-4436 GCA_034668865.1 Alphaproteobacteria bacterium | reverse complement strand
CGGGCGAGGGCGTGAAGCCTGTGCCGCCGGTGCATTTCTGCATCACGAAGGACAGCCGCGACCACAACCCCGACGTTTATCGTGAAGTCGTGCTGCCGATGTTCGCGAAATATGATCCGGCGCTGCGAGTGCGACTCACGCAATTTCGCGCCGGCGTCCACACCTACAACAAGGCCGAGGCGGGGCTGCCGCTCGGCGTCGTGCCAGCCGTGGCAGAGCTGTACCACCGGGGCATCACCGGCGGCTATTTCCTGACCGGATAACCGGCCGGGGTTTGATCGCAGCGACGACAGAGAAGCGGCAGCCATGGCGGTGACGACGGTTGAACGCGTATCGGCCTGGGGCCGCCGGCGTACAACATCGTCAGCGCGCGCGAGCAGGCCGCCCGTTACGCAGGTGACAACTCGCAAGAGCTCCTGAAGGATTGCAGGAATGCGTCTCATTTCGGCCGATATGTTGCGCGCCAGACTGCGTGGAAAACAGGAGCACGCCATTCTCGACGTTCGGCGAGAGGGCGATTATGCGAAAGGTCACCTGTTCTTTGCATGCAACATTCCTCGTTCCATTCTTGAGCTGAGAATCGAACAGCTCGTGCCTCGCGTCGATACGCCGATCACCATCGCTGCAAAGGGGCCACATGCGGATGATGTCGTGAATGTGCTCGCACGATTTGGGTACACCGAGGTGTGCATTCTCGACGGCGAGAACGACGGATGGACCGCAACGGGCGGCCAGCTTTTCTCCGGAATCAATGTTCCCAGTAAGGCGTTCGGTGAATTTGTCGAGATCGAGGCTGACACGCCCCATGTCTCACCCGAAGAGCTTGAACGATTGCTGCACAGCGGCGAGAGAATCGTAGTGCTGGATTCCAGGCCGTTCGCGGAATACCAGGTCATGAGCATTCCGGGCGCCATCAATTGTCCGGGCGGTGAATTGGTCTATAGGTTCTTCGAGAATGTCCCCTCGCCACAGACGACAGTCGTGGTCAACTGCGCCGGGCGCACGCGCAGTATTATCGGAGCACAATCGCTCATCGACGCTAACGTCCCCAATCGGGTTATTGCTTTGCGTGACGGAACGATGGGATGGCATCTCGCCGGTTTCAAGCTCGATCGCGGCAAAGATCGCCGAGCGGCAGGGCCGGGGTCGCGAAGTCTTTCCGAGGCACGCGCGCTCGCTTCGCAGCGTGCGGAGCGCGCAGGAGTAAAAAGGCTGACTTCCGAACAATGCAATGCCCTTCTCGCACGGAATGACGAGCAGACAGCCTATCTGTTCGATGTGCGCGATCCGCGCGATTATGCAGAAGGTCATCGCTGCGGCGCCGTTTCCGCACCGGGTGGACAGCTTGTCCAGACGCTGGATACCTTCGCTGCCGTACATAACGCACGCTTCATCCTTTGTGACAACGATGGCGTCCGCGCGCCGATGACGGCAGCGTGGCTGAAGCAAATGGGCATCCGAGACGTCTTCACCGTTTGCGACGATATCCCCACGTCGACCAGTGTCCCCGTAGCTCCGAAAGCGGAAGCCTTGCTCAAGGACGCGCCGGTGGTCGGTCTCAATGACGCGGAGGCATTGCGGCTCGCGGGCTATCGCGTGCTCGATCTCGCCACAAGCAAGGACTATCGGCGCGAACACATCGCGGGCGCGCTCTTTACAGAGCGCCATGACGCCAAGGACACCGCTGGCCACACTGCCGGCAAGTTGGTTCTTACCTCGCCGGATGGACGGCTCGCACGTCTCGTCGCGGGCGAACTGCACAGCCAGGGCCTTCAGACCTTTGCAATCGAGGGCGGCACGGCCGCATGGATTGCGGCTGGCCTGCCTGTTGAATCCGGGCCGGGCAATCTCCCAGAGCGACCGACCGATGTGTTCTATCGTCCTTACGATTTAACGTCGGCGGCAGAAAACGCCATGCGGGAATATTTAGCCTGGGAGAAGGACCTGCTTGACCGCATCATCGACGAACCGGGTGTGGCGTTCGCGAGAGAGCCTTCAAACCTATAACTGTTGCAACGCCCAAGGATGTCGTCGAGCGCGTGCGCGATATTTTCGCGAAGACGAACTAGAGTACGAACAGCTTAGAAGCGCCTTATTTATGCTGGACAACTGAGTATATTCATTTTAACCATCCAGGAATTGCCTAAACTTCCGCGCCGCGAAAACCAGCGCGACTTTCTTTTCTATACCAACGTTCATTGCTTTCCCGATCAGCCGACGCGGAGAGGAGCATTCATGTTTTTCAACATGGAGATCACGCTGAGCGCTGTGATACGGCCGGTCCTCGGATTCTCTGTCGGGATATTCTCGATGGACATATCCAATCGGGCGGAGTCGGACTCAACCACGATATGATGCATATTTCTCACGGCGCCCGGATCCGCCCAGATTTCCAGCTTCGTCAAATCCGGGCCGATGCCGGCGAGTGACAGCGCAACAGCAACGTTCAGATTTGCGGGAAAGCCGATCGCCGCCTCCCTGGCAGTTCCACGAAACACGCACAAAGGTTCGGTTAAGCCCCTGATGTCGATCTTTTTTTCGACCAGATACGGAGCGCCAAGCAATCCTTCGACCGGCTTTCGCGTCGTCAGGGTGACAGAATAGATTTTGGCTTGCGCGGCGGCACCGACCGCATCCAGGCCCAGCAACGCGCCCGTTGGAACAATGATCTGTCCGCCATTCTTCTTAGCGACATCGACGAGATCAAAATGCGACAGCAAGGCCCCGGCGCTGAGAACGACAGCCTTCTTTCCTGCAGAAACAGTGGGCCTAACGATCTGCTCAAAGATCGCTGCAGGGGCGCACTCCAACACGACGTCGGCATTTCGATGCAGGTCATTCAGAGGCATTATGGGCGCATCGCAGCCGATTTGATCGAGCGTGCGGCGACATTTATCCACGTCGCGCGCTGCAACCGCGGTGATTTCAGTTTCCGGAAGCATGCCGCTTGCTACCGCCCTCGCGACGGCGGCACCGACCGTTCCCACACCCGCGATGGCCAATCTGGTTCGAACGCCGGCCTGCCCTGCGCCCGAGGGAACTTTTAGCGGCGATTGCCTAGTGAAGGAATCGGACATGTGCTTGTCCTTGCTTTACCTGAATAGGACCTTTGAAATGCGATATAGTTCGTTTTGCCGCCGCCCTGAATGAGCTTTCTCGCCGCGCTCTGGTGGCTGGTTGGAAACGGCGAAGAGCTTTGCCGAACATCGCTGTATTCATCTGCATTGTCGTCAATTCGCATTTGAAATGATTGCGACTGGCCTTCGAAGAGAGCGTCGAGGTTGATCTTCTTCGCCTCGAAGGGCGCTTTGATCCCCCGTGGCGTGAATGGCATCTTTGAGAACATCGTCAGTTCAGCTCGGAGTACAGGGATCAAGCCTAGAACATCACTGCCAAGCCGGCCGCGCAGTGTATATAACTAAGTCTCTGCGTCGCGACTCTGCAAAATGGGAATTTCCCAATGATTGCGTAGAGACTTCCCCGCCAAATCGGGAAGGTTGGTTCGATAATGTAATTTCAAGAGACAGCTCGACCAACAAGAAGCCCGCAATTCGGGCATAACTTGGGTTTTCGGTGGTGCTGCTAGGAGAGACCACACTGCCTGGCTGGCGACCCAGTGATGTACCGCCGTGCTCCGCCTCCTTTCCCTGCAAACAGGGAATTTAACAGGGAATTTTGCACAATTCCGGGTTCGGCCGTCCGAGAGACGCCAGATAGTCGCGCCGCGGCGGGCTTTAAACGCAAATTCCCTCCACGACAAACAGGGAAATTTTCCACGCGGAGCAGGGAACATGCGTCTGTGAGCAGGGAATTTCAGTGGCCACTTCGGAAGGCCAAATCGTACTTACGGGACCAATACACGGCTCTCTTCGGTGTTCATGCCGAGGCCGAAGCGTATGCGCAGCACGCGCTGCCCGGGCGGTCGGCGAGCCTCGCACCCGGCTCTATTCGTGCTAGGATGGCAGCAGTTCCGAGCCACGACTGAGGGAGGCGTGCCATGCGGAAGATTTTGCGGCCTCCCGCGCTGCTGGCCTGCGCGGTCCTGATGGTTTCCTCGCCCGCTCTGGCGCAGACCTGCAACACCGCCGATCGCTCCGTCCTTCTGATCCTCGACGCCTCCGGCAGCATGAACGCCAAATTGCCGAACGGCGAGACGCGCATCGCGGTGGCGCAGCGCGCGGTCAAGGGCGTCGCCGGTTTTGTGCCGGCGCAGGCGCAGCTCTCGCTCCGCATGTATGGCGCCGAGTCACCGGCGAGCCGGAAGAATTGCCAGGACACCAATCTCGCCGTGCCGTTCGGTCCGGCGAGTGGCAGCGGTAGCGCCATCACCGCGGCGGTCGACGCCGCCAAGGCGCAGGGCTATACGCCGATCGCCTATTCCCTGGAGCAGGCGGCAAGCGATTTTCCGGCCGACGCCAAGGAGCGGGTGATCGTGC
>JAXDOO010000066.1:0-5754 GCA_034668865.1 Alphaproteobacteria bacterium | reverse complement strand
GTCTCGCGCCCGCCCTTGAGGCGTTCTGCCAGCAGATGCAGGTTGGCGTCACGGAAACCGAGCGCTTCCAGCTCCTGCACCGTTGAAAGCACATAGTCGCGGTTCGCGCCGGAATGGCCGTGGCCCTGGCGCACATGATGCAGTTGATCGTCGAGCGACATCCGTCCGGCATATTGCGGATGGCCGCGGTCCACCATGTAGCAAAGCGCCTCCACCTGCCGTTGCGGATCTCCCAGGAGCCAGATCGCCCGCATGCTTTCGCGATAAACCTTGGTGACCTGCTCGCGGTCGCGCAGATAGGCCAGGGTGGCAGGCCGTTTGGATTCCGCGACCCGGTAGGCGATACCGCGGCAGGTGCCGCCGCGGTCGAGACCCAGCACCAGCCCCGGGCGTTCGGGTGTGCCGCGATGCCGGTAGGATAGCACGCAAAGCGCACGATGGGCGCCGACGACCCGCGCCGGTACGCGCTCAAGGAAATCAAAGCCCGGCCGCCACATGAGCGAGCCATAAGCAAAGACCCAAAGGTCGCCCGCGGCATGATCGAGATTGCGTGGTTCCATCGCGGGATCGTTACGGAGGCTTGTTGGCCGGCCTGCGGGAAGTCAGCGACACGCATTCGCCTAACAGGCAGTATTAGCCATGGCAACGCTCTGGACTTCCGGCTGCTTTCGCCGGAAAAGACCCTTAATGGCAACCCGAGATCGGGATTTTTGATGGACCGCCCCGTCCGTACACGGCGCCGCCGGATTTGGCCGCTCTTCGCCCCCTTTATCGGGCTGGTAGTGCTTGCCGTTCTGTGGTCGGCAATGTGGTTCCGCGCCTCCAATGTGACGCTGGAGACGCTGCAAGGCTGGTTCGATCGTGAAGCCAAAGTGGGACGCATCTATAGCTGCGGCTCACCGGAGATTGGCGGCTTTCCGTTCCGCATCGAGGTGCATTGCGCCCCCGCCGCGATGGAATGGCGCAGCACGCAGCCGACGGTCTTTGCAAGAACCACCGGCATGCTCGTAGCGGCGCAGGTCTACCAGCCCAGCCTGCTGATCAGCGAATTCGAGGGCCCACTTACCATGGCCGACGGCCTTGGTCGACCGGCTTTCACCGCGAACTGGAAGCTGCTGCGGAGCAGCGTGCGCGGCGCGCCGGCGCTGCCCGAACGCGTTTCTATCACACTCGACCAGCCGACATTCGAGCGTGTTACGCCCTCGGGCAACGAGAAGCTTTTCGAGGCTGCGCACGCCGAATTGCAGGGCCGCATCGTCGAAGGCACTGCCGCCGGCAATCCGGTGATCGACCTGATGCTGCGGTTGAGCGACGCCACGGCCCCGACAATCAATCCGCTGACAAGCAAGCCATTCGATGCTCACATCACTTTCGTGCTGCGAGGATTGAAAGATTTTTCGCCGAAGCCTTGGCCGGATCGCTTTCGCGAAATGCATGCCGGCGGTGGGCGCATCGACATCACCCATGCGCGCGCGCAACAGGGCGAGTCTGTCGCGCTGGCCACCGGCTCGCTGGCACTCACCGATAAGGGCCATCTTGATGGCCAATTGCTCATTACCGTGGCGGGGCTCGATCGGCTGTTGCCGGCATTTGGCATGGACAAACTGGTTGCGCCCGGCGGCAAGATTGACCGTCTTGCCAGTTCGCTCGATCGGCTGTCGCCTGGTCTCGGTAATATCGCGCGCGAACATGCCGGCGCCGGCATCGCCGCCGGCATCGGGCTGCTCGGCGAACAGACACAACTGGAAGGGCGCCGCGCGGTCGTGCTTCCGCTCCGGATCGATAGCGGTTCTATGTTTCTCGGCAATATGCCGGTCGGAACGATCAATCCGTTGTTCTAATTTTTTTCTCGGGCTCTTCCGTCAGATGCGGATGCGCCCGCCCGAAATCCGGCTCCGCTGAATCCTGCCCGATTTCCACGATGCCTTGGCGGATTGCCCGGGTACGCGTGAAGTGGTCGAACAGCGCCTGACCGTCGCCGCTGCGCATGGCGCGGGTAAGTGCCGACAGGTCCTCGTTGAAGCGGCCGAGCATTTCCAGCACGGCGTCTTTGTTGGCGATGAAGATATCGCGCCACATGGTCGGATCGGAAGAGGCGATCCGGGTGAAGTCGCGAAAACCGCCGGCGGAGAACTTCAGCACTTCCGAGCGCGTAACCTCCGAAAGCTCGTCGGCGGTGCCGACGATGGTATAGGCGATCAGATGCGGCAGATGGCTGGTGATGCCCAGCACCAGATCGTGGTGATCCGCCGGCATGGTCTCGACATTGGCGCCGAGCGCACGCCAGAAGGCGGCGAGCCGCTCCACCGCGCCGGTGTCAGCATTCTCCGGCGGAGTCAAAATGCACCAGCGATTGACGAAGAGTTCGGCGAAACCGGCATCCGGGCCGGAATATTCGGTGCCGGCTACCGGATGGCCGGGAACGAAATGTACCCCCGCGGGCAGGTGCGGGGCCATGTCCCGCAGCACCGCGCCCTTGACTGAGCCGACATCGGAGACGAGAGCGCCTGGCTTCAGATGCGGCCCGATTTCCTTTGCCACCGGCCCGCTCTGGCCGACGGGAATGCAGACGATCACCAGGTCGGCGTCTTTCACGGCGGCTGAATTGCTGTCCACCACCTCGTCGGCGATGCCGAGCTCTTGCACCCGCTGGCGAGTCTGCGCCGTGCGCGCGGTGGCGACGATCGTCTTCACCACGCCTTGCTCACGTGCCGCGCGCGCGATCGAGGAACCGATCAATCCCATGCCGATCAGCGCAAGGCGCTTGAACAGGATCTCACTCACGCCTTCTTCCCCATGAATTCCGCCAGCGCCGTTACCACCAGGCGATTGGCTTCTTCGGTCCCGACGGTGAGCCGCAGCGCGTCAGGCAGGCCATAGCTGGAGACCTCGCGCAGGATCAGCCCGCGCTGAGTGAGAAAAGCGTCGGCGTCGCGTGACGTGCGTCCCTTGCTCTTGGGGAAATGGATCAGGATGAAGTTGGCCACGCTCGGGGTCACTTCCAGTCCCAGCTTGCCGATCTCCTCCGTCAGCCACGGCAGCCAGCGCGCGTTATGTGCGCGCGACGTTTCCAGATGCTCGGCGTGCTCGATGGAAGCGATGCCCGCCAGCATCGCCGGCGTGTTGACGTTGAAGGGCCCCCGGATGCGGTTGACCGCGTCCACCACATGCGCGGGGCCGTACATCCAGCCGAGTCGCAGCGCGGCGAGCCCGTGAATCTTGGAGAAGGTCCGCGTCATCACGACATTATCGCTGGTGGCGACCAGCTCAATGCCGGATTCGTAATCGTTGCGGCGGACGTATTCCGCATAGGCGGCGTCGAGCACCAGCAGCACATGCGGCGGCAGCGCGCGCTGCATGCGCTTGACCTCATCGAAGGACATATAGGTGCCTGTCGGATTATTCGGATTGGCCAGGAAGACAATCCGGGTGCGGTCGGTCAGCCCCGCCAGAATCGAATCCACGTCGGCGGTGTAATTCTTCTCCGCGGCCATCACCGGCTTGCCGCCGGCGGCCAACGTGAAAATCGGATAGATGCGAAAACCGTGCGCGGTGTAGATCGCTTCCTCGCCCGGCGCGAGATAGGCATGCGCCAGCAGGTTCAAGAGGTCGTCCGAGCCCGCACCGCAGACGATGCGGGCGGGATCGAGCCCGAAGCTGCGCCCGATCGCTTCGCGCAATTTGCGGGCCGTGCCTTCCGGATAGTCGTGCAGATGTTCCGCCGCGCCGCTATAGGCTTCAACCGCGCGCGGGCTTGGCCCGAGCGGCGTTTCGTTGGCTGACAATTTGAAAACCCGCGCAGCCCCAGGCACCGCGCTTTTACCGGGCACATAGGCCGCGATTGAAAGCACGCTGGGGCGCGGTTGCGGGCGCTGTAACGTCGGCATCTCGAATTCTACCTTCTGTCATGCCTCGCGCAGGCGGGGCATCCAGTACGCCATGCCGTTCCAGATTGACTGCGAGTCAGCCGATTACTGGATCGCCCGCCTTCGCGGGCAATAACACTGAATTTTTACGATCAGCGCCCGGTCGGGACAGGCCGGGCGCCGGCGGCCGGGAGGGTATAGCGGGTTGCGTGGCTTCCGACGAGAGCAGAGGAGCGGATCGATGCGCCTGCGTTAACGACTGCCCCGGAAATCCTCTCAAAACTCGAGCCTTGTGGCACCGATACCAGCAATGCCGCGCCGTCGAAGGCACTGTCCGGCACGGCGATTATGTCGGCCAGGTGTGCTACCGCCTTGGCCGCCTTCGACCCCCAGCCGGAGACCCGCAGGCTCCAGACCGCGACCTCCGGCACCATGGCATCGGCCGCGACCCGGGAAATCACGAATACCGGCAGCGCAGCCGGATGGTTGTCGCGGTCAACGAAAGGAAGCCGCGCGATAATCTTCGGCGCGCTGTCGAATTCCAGCGCCGTCCACCAGGCGCCGCCGCCGCCCATAGCGTTTACCAGACCGAGATCGCCGCGCGATTCCGATACTGCTGCGACCACGCCGGCCGCACCCGTATGCGCGACGAAGGGCACCGTGAAGCCGAAATGAAAGCGCGCGGAATCGCGCATTGCTGCGGGGTTGTCCGTCAGGTCCGCGTGAATGGAGAAGGGCGCCTGTACATAGGTGAAAGTCGAAATGATCACCCGCCAAATACTCTCAGCGGTATCGAGCGGCAGGATGCCGTGATGGCGATCGACCAGCCGGCGCATCATCTCGGCCTCGCGCGCGGGCCGGAATGCGGAGCCGCTTTCCTGCGTCTGTTTGACGGCGATCAGGCGGTCGATGATCTCGCCCCGCTGCATTAGCAGGCCGTGCATGGTCTCGTCGATGTGGTCGATCTCGGCCCGCAACGCGGCGAGTGAGAAATC
The DNA here is from genome assembly GCA_034668865.1 of Alphaproteobacteria bacterium. GTDB lineage: Bacteria > Pseudomonadota > Alphaproteobacteria > Rhizobiales > Xanthobacteraceae > CANKHA01. The sequence goes on along the minus strand of JAXDOO010000066.1, from coordinate 893 downwards.
GGCGGGAGGCTTGTCCGGCATCATCGTGGCCTGTTTCCGCAATCGGCCGTCCCGGCTCCCGGGCGGCCCTTCTGGTCAAAGATTGAGAGCTTCCAAGACATGCAGTGCCCGGCAGCGCAGACAAGTCTACGCAGTTTGCGCAACCTTGCCTGCGGTGCCGGGCATAAGGTCATGGACAGGATAGGTTTTCGCAGTTACGAAATCAAAGAAAACATGACACATTCGGCGGCGAGCCTAAGCTAAGCCGCGCCGCGGGCGCTCTGTCCCGGATAGCCCAGCCGGCGCGAAGCCGCTATTTCAGGAAGGTCAATGGTCGACGTCCACATCAACCCGGCACGCAATGCCGTGGAAAGTCCGCGCGAAGCGGACTTCCCGCGGGATTCCCTTGTCGTGCGCTTCGGGCCCGACAAACCTCTGAAATTAGATGCCGGCGTCGAATTCTCGCCGTTCCAGATCGCTTACAAGACCTATGGCGCGCTCAACGCGCAGCGCTCGAACGCGGTGATGATCTGCCACGCGCTCACGGGCGATCAGCACGTCGCTTCTAACCACCCGGTCACCGGCAAGCCGGGGTGGTGGGAAACCATGGTCGGTCCCGGACGGCCGATCGACACCGAGCGCTATTTCGTCATCTGCCCGAATGTGATGGGCGCCTGCATGGGTACCAGCGGGCCGTCGTCAATTAATCCGGCTACGGGCGACCCTTGGGGACTGGATTTTCCGGTTATCACCATTCGCGACATGGTGCGCGCGCAGGCGATGCTGCTTGATGCGCTCGGCATCGAGACACTGTTTGCTGTGGCGGGCGGCTCCATGGGGGGGATGCAGGTGCTGCAATGGGCGGCGAGCTACCCGCAACGCGTCTTCGCGGCGCTGCCGCTCGCTTGCGCCAC
>JAXDOO010000065.1:0-12184 GCA_034668865.1 Alphaproteobacteria bacterium | reverse complement strand
GGCTGCGTCGGCGATGCGCGCGGCGCAAAACTCCAGCCGCGGCTTCGCGGAAGGCCTGCGCGCAGAGGAAGCGGTGCGCGGTGCAATCGAGCAGGCGGTGGCGCAGAATGGCGGCACTATCGCCGGCATGACCGGAGTGAGCACCGCAACCTTCGGCCAAACTCAGGTCGTCGTTATGACCCGAAGTGAATCCGCCCGTATCGATCTCAATGTGGCATCGCCGGAATTATTGGCCGGCCTCTTCCGCCAGCTCGGCGTGGCCGCCGATGAGGCCAATAGCTATGCCGCCCGCATCGTTGACTGGCGGGACGAAGACGATCGGGTGGAAAAGGGCGGCGCGGAACGCAGTGCCTATCGTGGGGTGGGCCGTGTCGACAGCCCGCGCAATGGACCTTTCGTTCATGTCGCCGAACTCGGCCTCGTGCTCGGGATTCCCGCTACCGTTGCCGCTGCTGCGGCGCCTTATATCACCGTGGCCAGCGGCCATGAGCAGATCAATCCGTTGCTCGCCGACCCGCCGGTCCTGCTTGCGATACCGGGTGTTTCCCCCAATGGGGTGCGCGATTTCCTGGCGCAACGGACGAAGCTAGACGCGACTTTCGCATCGCTGATTCCCAGTCTGGGAGACGTAGAGGAATTCGTGAGCGAGGAGCCGGGGCAAGCGGTACGCTTCGAGGCGCAGGTAAGGCTGGGCCCGAATAACGAGCGCAGGTTCGAAGCGGTGGTGTATATTTCTCCAGGCGACAAGGAGCCGTTCCGGATCCTGGCCTGGGACCCTAATCCACCGGAACGCATTCGCGCCTTGCCGTGATGGCGAAGGAGCAGCTTTGATCAATACCGGCCGCAACGCAATCAACTGGCTCGTCGAAGGCCTGATGCAGGCTTGGGCGGCCGTCGAGGACCGGCTGTGGCCGCGCAGGCGCCTTCTGCTCGTGCAGACGGCGGAGGGATATACGCTGCAGCCCCCGGATGGCCAGGCCACCGTGGAGCGGCTGCAACTTGGCGGGCCGGGAGCCGATTTTCCTGCCGAAGCAGTGGCCATTGTGAAGGACGGCGACGTGGACGTCGTACTACCGGTCGAAGAACTTCTCGTCCGCACGCTCGATCCTTTGCCGGCGCAGAGCAAACCTTATCTCGACGGCATCGTACGGCATCAGCTGGAGCGTCTGACGCCCTGGCGCGTGAGCGACGTGCTGTACAGCTACCATGTCGCACCGGCAGGGCCGGGTGACAGCCGCCTGATCGTCACGATCGCGGCGACCGCCCGGTCCTTGCACCGGCGGCGGCTCGAACAGCTTGCCGCCTTACAGCCACGCCATATCCGGCTGGTTTTCCGTGATGCCCTGGAAGGCAAGGACGTCGCCATCGACGTCACCGGCGATAGCGGCGCGGTGCTGCGCGAGCAGCGCATGCGCCGCGCCATCGGCTGGAGCGCCGTGGGACTGACGACGGCGAGCGTGCTGGCAATCGTCCTGTTAGCGTTTGTCTGGCAGAGTACCGAAGCCACGCTGGAGACCGCGGAACGCGAGGTCGCCGATCTGCGCGCCAAGCTCACGACAACAGGACCGGTCATATCGCTTGCCGATCGTGACGTCGCGGCGATTTTTAACCGCCGTCTTAACAATCCCGTTGCGGTTGTCGCACTTGACGCGCTGTCTACATCCTTGCCCGACGACACTTACCTGACCGAGTTCCGCGTGGCGGAAGGTCGTGTACGCATGTCCGGCGTATCACGCTCGGTATCGCGGTTGGTGCCGCTGCTGGAAGCCTCCCCTTCCTTTGCTGAGGCGACTTTCTTTGCGCCGACCACGCGCCTGCCCAACAACCAGGGCGATCGTTTTCATCTCGACGCCAAGCTGGTGCCTCCGGGGGCGCCCAAGTCATGAAGGCGTTCCTGGAAAAATACCACGCGGCCGCCGCTGTTTCGCTCGTGCTGCTGCTCGCTATCGTGCTGGTCATGGCCATGCTGTTCACCTGGGGCATGATCGAGGCGCGGCAATCAGAGATTCAGGCGCGACAGACGCAATTGGAAGCGCTCAAGCGCCGGGCTGCGCAACCGGCGCCGGTGTCGACCACACAGGCGCGCACCGTCGAGCCATTTTTTGCTGACGGCTTTGCGCTGGCGGCGAACGAATTGCAGCAACGGGTTGTCGGTCTGATCGAAAATGCCGGAGGGACTCTCATCACCGTCGGCATTGATCCGCCGGTTACCGCAGATGACGAATCCGGGCGGCGGGTCGTGGTACAGGCAGTCGCCGAGTTAAGCAACAACAGTCTGCAGGAGCTGCTCTATCACTTGGAGTCGGAGGCACCCTTCGTCTTTGTCGAGAATCTGTTAGTGAACCGGCTCGCGTCGCGCGGTTCCGCAGACGCGGAGGATAGGCAAACGTCGCCGCGGCTCTCCGTCGACCTGCGCGCCGCAGGCTATTTCCGGCGGGCCGCGCCATGAACAAGATCAATCTTCCCGGGTTTGTTGCGATTTTGGTACTGCTGCCCTGCGCTGTCGCTGCGCAGGCCCCGCCGGCGAACGCGCCGGTGCAATCCTTTGCCTTGCCGCAACTGGAAGAATTGCGGTCAACACGGGAGCGCCCGCTGTTTTCTCCCCGCCGTCGGCCGGATGCGGAAGTCGCGGGGGAAACGCAAACATCGCCGGTCGAAGAAAGCCCAGACTCCCTGCCGTTCGAACTCACCGGCGTGGTCTTGGGGGCGGACGTGGCCATCGCCATCCTGCGCAACCGCGACACGCAGGAGACCGTGCAACTACGCCAGGGCGAGGCGTTGGATGCATGGTCGCTCGAGGAAATCGCGTCCCGCCACGTCGTGCTTCGCCAGGAAGATCGTCAGGTGCGCCTGGAACTGTTCCTGCCGACCCCCGAAGGCTCCGCCACGTCAGACCCTACTGCATTACCTCCAGCTGGAATGCGAAAGCCCGCGAATCTGCAGATACCTCAAACGAAGCGAAGCTCGCAAACGAACCCCTCCCAGCGGCGAGCGCTCCGCAGAAATCCTCCCCGGCGAGGGGAAAACCCCTGATTTTTCAAGTGTCAGGGTTGGATAGCTGGGTCCGCCGCTTCGTCCTCGCTCCGGGAGCCTGTCCTATGCTAATGTGGACGCCTGTCGTGCAGGAGAAGAGGGTAATGGGAGGGGGCGATACTTTTTCGCGTCTGCGTGATTTCGCGACGTTGGCAGCAATTGCCCTGTCCCTGGCGTTCGTGGGCTGCTCCGCTTTCGATAAAGTCGGTTCGGGCGACCATGTCTTCGACGAGGTCATGTCCACCGATCTGAGCGCCCGGTTTCCCGCTCCCGCTGGGCGTCCGAATCCCGGAGCGCCACCGCCACGCACCGAAATCTATCGCGGGACGGATAGCGAGGTCGTCAACAGCGCAGCGCAAAACGGTCAGGAAGTCGTCGAATCGGCCGATGGCTTCGACCTGAACTTCCAGAATGCCGACATCAATGCCGTCAGCAAGGCACTGCTCGGGGATCTGCTTCGCGTCAGCTATAGCGTCGATCCGCGCGTGCAGGGCATGATCACCCTGTCCTCGGCACGCCCGGTTTCTAAAGCCCAGTTGATGCCCTTGTTTGAAAGTGCGGTAAAGATCGTCGGCGGGCATCTGGTCAAGGAAGGCGGAATCTACAAGATCGTCCCGGCGGGCGAAGCCCTTGGTAACGGCGTGGTAGACCGGCGGACAAACGCGAGCGCCGAGCCGGGTTACGGAATTACCGTCATGCCGCTGCGCTATGTGTCGGCGCAGGTCGTGCTGAAGGCGCTCGATAGTTTCGCGGTCAAGCCTGGCATGGCACGCGTCGATAGCGCGCGCAATTTGTTGCTGGTGCAAGGGCCGAGCACCGAACGGATCAGCGCGATCGAAGCCGCCCTTTCGCTCGATGTGGACTGGATGAAGAACCAGTCAGTTGGGATTTTTCCGATACGAAACTCCAGTCCGGATACCATCATCGCCGAGCTGCAGAATGTGTTCGACAGCGGCAAGGAAGGCGCGGCGGCCAATCTGGTGCGCTTCCTGCCGATGAACCGGCTCAATGCGGTGCTGGCGATCGCGCAGACGCCAAAAAAGATCGACGAAGTGGCGACCTGGGTCCGCCGGCTCGACAAGTCGGATGTCGACAATACAACCGTCCGAATTTACCGGCTACGCTTCGGTAATGCCAAGATAATGGCCGGCATTCTGCGCGAGGTCTTCACCGGGCAGGCCAACACGGCATCCACCACGCCCGGTCAAGGCGATCTGTCGCAGCTCACGCCCGGGTCAACCTTGCAGCGCGCAACCAGTCCGGACGCCTCCTCGTCCGGCAGCATGATGTCCGGCAGCACGTCCAGCAGCACGATGCAGGGGCGTTCCCCTACCACGTCGCTTGGCACGCGCACCGATATCACGGGAGATTCGGATCAGTCGTCCAACAAGGTCTCGACAGATGTCGCAACCACGCCACTTGCCGGCGCCAGCGGCCCTGCCCTGCTGCCCAATGTGCGGATCACCGCCGATACCGCAAACAATTCGCTGCTGATCTATGCCAACCGCGACCAGTACAAGATCGTCGAGCGCGCGATTTTCGAGCTCGACCGCGCGCCCATGCAGGTGGCGATCGACGCGACGGTGGCCGAGATCACCTTGAAGAACGAGCTGCAATACGGCGTGCAGTTTTATCTGCAATCGAAATACAAGGGCAATAAGGGCTCGATTGGCTTCGGCGCCACCGACGTGCTCAAACGCGTGATTCCCGGCGGCAATCTGGTGCTCGGCTCGGATGACGATCCTCGGGTGGTGATCAACGCCTTGCGTCAAGTTACCGACGTGAACGTTCTGTCCTCGCCTGCGCTGGTGGTGCTCGACAACCAGCAGGCGCTGCTGCAGGTGGGCGATGAAGTTCCAATCGCTACCCGCTCGGCGGTGGACGTCACCGTACCGAACGCACCGATCGTCAACAACATCGAGATGCGGAACACCGGCGTCATCCTGAAGGTGACCCCGCGCGTCAATGCCAATGGCGTGGTCACGCTCGACGTCATTCAGGAGATTTCCAACGTCGTCAAGAGCGACGCACAAACCCTGACACCGACGATCTCGCAGCGCAAAGTACAAAGCTCGATCGCGGTGGCGAGTGGCCAAACGGTTTTGCTCGGCGGCCTGATCAGTAATCGCAGTGAAAAGAACAAATCGGGCCTTCCAATCCTGAGCGAACTGAAGGCCATCGGCGACCTGTTTGCCCAAAATGTCGGGACTTCGGAGCGGACTGAATTGATCATCTTCATCCGCCCGCAAATCATCCGTGACGGTATCGACGCTCAGCTGGTAGCCGAGGAATTGCGCTCCAAACTGTCGATCATCGGGCGCGCGGGCATATCGCGCCCGCCCCCGGCCGCGGTGCCGCCGCCGCCGCCGGTTGTAGTGCCGCCCATCCGCAGGCAATGAGCGGCGAAGACAGTGCCGATCCTGCATCGGCTAGGTCAACCAGGACGGATTACTGGCAAAGCTTTGCGGCAGCTTTCGCCGCGGCAATCTTTTCCTTTGCCACACTCCCGTTAACCCCCGCGGTTTTTTCCGCTCTGTTGGGGGGGCTAGCGATCTGGATCGCGTGCGTTGATCTTGAGCGGCTGGTCATTCCCGATCTCGCCAATATCGCTGTCGCAGTGCTGGGATTGGCATTCATCATGCTCGAAACGCCAGCAGCCGTTCTCGTGGAGGAGCTTTCGGACGCGCTGATGCGCGCCATCGCGGCCGGGGGGCTGCTGTTTGTCGTGCGGTTTGCTTTTCAGCGCTTCGCAGGCAAGCAAGGTCTCGGTCTCGGTGACGTGAAGCTGATGGCGGCAGGCGCGATAATTCTAACTTGGGGCAGCCTGCCTTATGCGCTGGTGCTGGCGGCCGTTGGGGCAATCTTGGTCGTGGTGCTGCGTGGCATCAGGCAAGGTGCCTGGCTAGACCGGGAAACGGAAATTCCCTTCGGCGCCTTTCTGGCCCCGGCGATCTGGGCCGCATTCCTGCTCGAACAGCTCTATTTACTTTGAGAGGGTGAAATTGGTGCGCCGTTCTGGTGGCACCGGCCAGCCGTGCCGCTCGTATTGGCGCTTGGCGAGCGGCAGCGTGTAATAAGGACCTTCCATATAGCCATAGACGCCGTAGCAGCCGCGGCGCCATTCGCAGATGACGGAATCGCAGCGCCAGATACGGCTGCAGCCGTAGCGCACCACCGGCGCCGGCATAACCGGCGAAGGCTGCTCGATGACGATGGTATTGGACACCGCAGGCGCAGCGGCAACCGCGGGCGCAACAGTAACCGCTGCCGGAGAATCCGCAGCATACGAAAGAGCCGGCGCCGCTACCACGGCGAGAGCGAACAGCATGGCCTTCAGATATGTGCGACGCATCGAATCCCTCAGCAGTCGGGTCAGACGCATGATTATGGTCCATGCGCTGGCCCGGCACAACCGACCGCGTGCCCTGTCCCCCACCGAGCGAAGGGTTCCTCGGCTGGCTACAGTCGCCCTTCCAGCGCCCGATTGAAAATCGTGCGCGCGGCCCGCTTGTCGAGCGGGACCAGATTGCCGCCGGTGGTCGGGTCCTTTGGCGCCATTTCGACAATGGTATCGACCTTATCGTCGATGGCCGAGGGGCGTGGGGCGACGCAGCAGAGCTTACGCCATCGTGCTTGGAACGGTGGGCAGCTATGCACGGGACATAATCCGATTCGCTGCGCCCGTCGCTCGGCCGGCTGGGCCAGAAGCGAGAGGTACCACCGAGGGTTATTCACTCCCGGCTCCCCTGCTGCCCCAGTTTTGCCACGGAAGAAATGCTGCCGGCCTCCCCCGACCTCACGGGAACAAGCCGCGCAACCGGTACGTTTGCTTTTCGCAAGGCGCGGCGACCTCCGCCGGCTGTTGCAGGCAATTCGGAGGTTCCGGATGACGTCTCCAAAAATCGATGCACAACAGTCCGGATGGAGCCGGCGAAACTTTCTTACAACCACGGTGGCCTCTACCATGACAGTCGCGCTCCTCGATCGTTCGGCCGGAGCCCAAGCCCCGCCCGCGCCACCGGCCAATCCCCGCGATGCGCTCAAGCTGGATTTGCGGGTCAATGGAAAGAGCCATCAGCTGACGCTCGACGTCCGCACCACGCTGCTTGATGCCTTGCGCGAGCACATCGGTCTGACTGGCAGTAAGAAAGGCTGTGACCATGGCCAATGCGGGGCTTGCACCGTGCTGGTCGATAATCGCCGGGTCCTTTCCTGCCTGACGCTCGCCGCCAGCGTCGCCGACCAGGAGGTCACGACGATCGAAGGCCTCGCCTCGCCCGACGGCGCCCTGCATCCGATGCAACAGGCCTTCATCGACAATGACGGATTTCAGTGCGGCTATTGCACCCCGGGACAGATCATGTCGGCGGTCGCCTGCGTGAAGGAAGGGCATGCCGCAACCGACGCGGACATTCGCGAATACATGAGCGGAAATCTTTGCCGTTGCGCCGCCTACCCGAACATCGTCGATGCAATCAAGCAGGCAAGAACCGAAATGAAAGACACCTAGCCATGCGGCCGTTCCAGTTCACCCGCGTCGACGATACGCCAGCTGCAATCTTCGCCCATGCTCGCGCCGAGGAGTCCGCCGAATATCTAGCCGGCGGCACAACACTAATCGATCTGATGAAACTCGACGTGATGCGGCCGTCACGCGTGGTCGACATCAATAACCTGCAAAAGGCGGGTTTCGGCCAGATCGAAATCGGGCCGCAAGCCTTACGACTGGGAGCCCTGGTGAGGATGTCCGCCGCCGCCGACCATCCGGACATTCGCGAAAACTACCCAGTGATTGCGCAATCGCTGCAGCTCGCCGCCAGCGCACAGATACGGAACATGGCGTCGCTCGGCGGCAACGTGCTTCAGCGCACCCGCTGCACCTATTTCCGCGACGTCTCTTACGCGAATTGCAACAAGCGAAATCCCGGCTCCGGCTGCGCGGCGCTCGAAGGCATAAATCGTCCGCACGCCGTTCTGGGCACCAGCGATCAATGCATCGCGACCTATCCGGGGGATTTTGCCCAAGCGCTGATGGCGCTGGATGCGCAGGTAGAGATCATGGGGCCGAAAGGCACCCGCCAGATCATCTTTGCCGCCCTACACCGGCAGCCGTCGAGCACCCCGCATATCGAGACAACCTTGGCTCCGGGCGAACTGATCACCAGCTTCCGCATTCCCGCAACCCCATTTGCACGCCGCTCGGTCTACCTGAAAATTCGTGACCGCGAATCTTATGAATTTGCCCTGGCGTCGGCGGCAGTCGCTCTCGACATGGATGGCGAGACCATCCGCGAGGCCCGCATTGCGCTCGGCGGCGTCGCCACTGTGCCCTGGCGCGCGCGCGAAGCGGAGGCGCGCCTGCGCGGGCAGCGGCTGGATGACCGGGCTACCGCTGCGGCCGCAGACGCAGCATTCGCGCAGGCCAGGCCGCACGAACACAACGCATTCAAGATCGAGCTTGGCAAGCGGACGCTGACGCGGGCGCTGAACCAGGCCGCGGCTCTGGAGATCTGACATGAACCGCGCAGCGCCAGAACCCAAAGCCAATATGGGCCGGCCCGAGCCGCGCCTCGAAGCCAAGCTGAAAGTGACCGGGGGAGCGCGCTATGCCTCCGACATGCCAGTCAATAATGCGGCCTTCGCCTTCCTCGTCACCAGCCCGATCGCCAAGGGAAGCATCGCCGACATCGATCTCTCCGAGGCAAAGGCGGTGCCCGGCGTCCTGGAGATTTTCACGCACGAAAACACTGGCGACATCAAGGACGTCAAATATGCTCCGGGCGGCGGAGGGATGACCAGCTCAATCCAGAATCTCGGCCCGAAGATCCAACACGATGGACAGATCGTGGCGATGGTGGTGGCCAACACTTTTGAAGCAGCCCGCGAAGCGGCCTACAGAGTGAAGATCCGATACTCGGCCGAAAACCCGAGCGCAGGTTTTGGCGCGGACGGAATTGTCGAAGCCGGCGTGAAAAAGAAACTGCCGCAGGCAGGTGATGCCGAAAGCGCTTTCGAGGCGGCCGACGTCAAACTCGAAGCCGACTATGGCATGCCGGCGCAACATCACAACCCGATCGAGCTCTTCACTACCACCGCGGTCTGGAACAACGGCGAGTTGACGGTCTACGAGCCGAGCCAGTTCATGTATGGGCTCAAAAATAATGTCGCGAAGAAGCTGGGGATCGAGGCGGACAAGGTCCATGCGGTCAGCCACTTCGTCGGGGGCGCCTTCGGCTGCAAGGCGCAGGTGTCGCCGCGCACCGGATTGGTTGCTTTCGCCGCGCGGAAGCTCAACCGCCCGGTAAAGCTCGTCGCTACACGCGATCAGGGATTCACGATCAGCACCTACCGTGCGGAAACGCAGCACCGGATCCGCATGGGCGCGACCAAAGACGGCAAGATCACGAGCTTCCAGCATGAGGGCTGGGAGGTCACATCACGGCCGGATGAGTATTCGGTTGCCGGCGTCGAAGATAGCGCCCGGCTCTATGGCTTCGGCGCGGTCAAGACCGCCGTGACCATGGTGCATGCCGACCGCAACACGCCGGGCTTCATGCGCTCCCCGCCCGTCGTACCCTACATCTATGCGCTGGAAAGCGCGATGGATGAGCTGGCGGTGATGCTGAAAATGGACCCGATCGAACTACGGCGTGTCAATGAGTCCATGACCGACGCCACCGGCAAGCCCTGGTCCAGCCGCTCGCTGATGAGATGCTACGACGAAGCGGCCGAGCGTTTCGGCTGGTCGAAACGGACGGCCGAACCGGGCTCGATGCGCGAGGACGATTGGCTGATCGGCTGGGGCTGCGCCAGTGCGATTTATCCGACGCATGTTGGCGCCGCGGCGGCGCGCGTTCAGTTTTCCGCTGACGGCCGGGCGCGCGTTCAGCTCGCGGCGCATGAGATCGGCACCGGCGTAATGACCGTCGTCGGCCAAATGGCGGCGGAGCGGCTCGGCATTCCGCTCGACCACGTTCACGTCGAGCTCGGGGACAGCAAATTGCCCCCGGTACCGGTGGCCGGCGGCTCCAACCAGACCGCGAGCTGCTGTGCGGTTGTAATGAAGGCTTGCGATGCCATCATGGCGAAGCTCAACGGCGCAGGCGGCAAGGCAGAAACCGTCGGTAGCGCACCCGGCGGCAATTCTGGCGACAAGTTCGCGCGGCTTGGGGTTTCCATGCTGGAGGAATACGCGGAGTTTGTTCCTCCCCAAGCTGACGCCTCGAGCAATCCCATCAAGAAGCTCTACGATGGTTCTCCTACCCTCGTCGGCGGCTCGAAGGGCGAGAAGCTGATGTATGCCCTCGGCGCCGAATTCGTTGAGGTGCGGGTCAATGCGCTGACGCGGGAAATCCGCGTGCCGCGCATCGTCGGCGCCTTTGCGGCGGGCCGTATCATGAATCCCCGCACGGCGCGCAGCCAGTATCTGGGAGGAATGATCTGGGGCATTTCGTCTGCGCTGCACGAGGCGACCGAAATCGACCCGCGCAACGCGCGCTACGTCAACGACAACCTTGCGGACTATCTCATCCCGGTGAATGCCGACATTCAGGAACTCGATGTCATCCTGGTTCCGGAAAAGGACGAGGCGGTCAATCCAGCGGGTGTGAAGGGCATCGGCGAACTCAGCAATGTCGGAACGGCGGCGGCAGTCGCCAATGCGGTTTATCATGCCACCGGCATCCGGGTGCGCCAGCTGCCGATCCGGCTGGAGAAGCTGTTGGTCGGTTAAGCCGCTTACAGTCGCCCTTCCAGCGCCCGGTTGAAAATTGTGCGCGCGGCGCGCTTGTCGAGCGGGATCGGATTGCCGCCGGCGGTCGGGTCCTTTGGCGCCATTTCGACAATGGTATCGACCTTATCGTCGCCGACATTAAGCCCGGCGAGCGTATGCGGCACGCCGATTTCCGCGCGCAATTCCAGGACGAAATCGAGGAAGGCGCGGAAGCGAGGTTTCAGCCCGATATAAGCAGCAAGCCGAACGATGCGGTCCTCGATCGCCTTTTTATTGAACACCAGCACATAGGGCATGAACACGCCGTTGGTCAGGCCGTGATGCGTGTCGTAGAGCGAGCCGACCGGATGCGACAGCGAGTGAATGGCGCCGAGCGCCTTCTGGAACGAAGTCGCGCCCATCGCCGCCGCCGACATCATATGCGCGCGGGCTTGAAGATTTTGGCCGTCCTTCACCGCGGTGGCCAGATTTTCCTTCACCAGCCGCACGCCTTCGATCGCGATCCCGTCGGCGAGCGGATGATAGAACGGCCCGCAATAGGCTTCGAGACAATGCGCGAAGGCATCCATGCCGGTGCCGGCGGTGATGATCGGCGGCATGCCGACAGTCAGCTCCGGGTCGCAGATGGTGACCCTCGGCATCATCTTCGGATGGAAGATGATCTTCTTGGTGTGGGTTTTCTCATGCGTGATCACGCCTGCGCGTCCGACTTCCGAGCCGGTCCCCGCCGTGGTTGGCACCGCCACCACAGGCGCGATGGTGTCGGCATTGGCGCGCGTCCACTGGTCGCCGATATCCTCGAAATCCCACACCGGGCGCGTCTGGCCTGCCATGAAGGCGATGAGCTTGCCGACGTCGAGCGCCGAGCCGCCGCCGAAGGCCACGACGCCGTCATGCCCGCTCCGCTTATAGGCTTCGACGCCGGCGGTGACATTGGCTTCGACCGGATTGGATTTGATCTCGGAAAATATCGGCAGCGACCCCGCCGCCTGCTGCGTCATCGGCAGCCTGGCCAGATTGGGATCGGTAACGAACAGCGGATTGCTCATGCCCGCGGTCTTCACAGCATCGGCCAATTCGCTGATGCGGCCGGCGCCGAAGCGCACCGAGGTGGGATAATTCCAATTGGCGCGCAGGTCCATCACACGGCTCGCAGGTGAAAGCTTTTCGGGCGGGTGAGCATCTCGTATCCGATCTTCGACAAAGCAGCGCCCCGACCGGTATCCTTGACGCCGGTCCAGGCCAGGCCGGGATCGAGATAGTCGCAACGGTTCATATAGACCGTGCCGGTCTCGATCTGAGCGCCGATGCGCTCAGCAGCATCCATGTCCTTGGTCCAGACCGAGGCGGTGAGGCCATAAGGCGAATCGTTCATCAGCCGGATCGCTTCCGCGTCGTCGCGCACCTTCATGATGCCGA
>JAXDOO010000064.1:0-11060 GCA_034668865.1 Alphaproteobacteria bacterium | reverse complement strand
CATGTCGATTTCGCCGCGCTCCAGCGCGGTGAACAGGTCGCTGGTACCTTTGTAGCCAACCACCCATTTCGCATTCCAGCCGAGGAACTCGATGCCCCACGCCGTCACCAGCACGCCCGAACGCGGCGCGCCGCCCGGTGAGCCCATGATCACAGGCTGCTTGGACCGGTCGAACAAATTAGCTTCGTGTTCCTTGTTGATGATCGTCAGAGTGCCACCGCGGCCGGTACCGCCAACGAAAAGAAATTTACTCGGGTCGTATTTCGCCTGCGGCTTGCGGAAGTTGATCGGGTCGGCGACCGAACCCGACCCCATTGTCAGCGTCAGGCCGTCAGGCTTGGCCAGGTTGGCGAAGGAATTCATCGCCGTCATGCCTTCCGCGCCCGGTATGTTCTGCACGATGACGTTGGGCTGGCCCGGCAGGTATTTTCCGAGATGTGCTGCAATCAAGCGGCCGGCAAGGTCGGTACCGCCGCCCGCGGCAAAGCCGATGGTCATCGTCACCGTCTTGCCCTTGAACGACACCGGCTCGTTGGCGAGCGCACCGCTGCCGGTTGCCATCACCAGAGCCAGGGGAAATCCCAACGCGCGCAGACCCCCGATCATTTCAATCCTCCCCTTGCAGCTTCGCGTTTGTTTTTATTTTGCGAAATCGATTTCGTCTTCTGGCAAGCGTCTCAAAATTTGTTAGAGTTGTCTAGCGCCGACAAGGGCCGGTTTCGCGAAGCGGAAAAGTCGAAAGGGAGACGATGGCGACAACAAAAACATTTGAGGGCGTTCCGTGGGATGGACGCACGGCTTACGAGAAATGGGTGGAAGACGATCTCGGTCTCGAACTGCATCGCGGCTATGCCGCCGGAAATCTGCGCAAGGTGGCGGTGAAGCCGTGGAAAGATCGCGGCATTTCCGCGGTTTTTTACGACATGATCGGAGCGGAGTCGCTGGCCGGTATGTATGTGGCTGAGCTCGCCCCTGGCGCATCCAGCGTACCGGTCCGTCAGCTCTGCGACGAAGTCATCTTCGTCATGAGCGGCCGCGGCACTGCCACCGTTGAGACCGCAAAAGGACCGATGTCGTTCGAATGGGGGCCGAACAGCCTGTTCGCCGTTCCGCTCAATCACAATTATCAGCTGCACAACACCTCCGGCAAAGAGCCGGTACGGTTCGTCAGCGTCAACACCATCCCGATCGTCTACAACCTGTTCCGCGACTCCAAATTCGTCTTCGGCGGATGCAACTGGAATTTCGAGCGCTTGGGCGATCAGCTCACCGCATCGGACTCCATCCTCTACAAGCCCGACGCCAAGCACGAGAAGACCGCGGTGAACCTTTACGAAACAACTTTCGTGCCGGATGTCTACAACGTGCAGCGTTCCAGCTTCAAAGAAAAGGGCACCGGCAACGCGACGGCTTATTTCGAATTAGCCGGCAGCGTTATTTCCGTGCACTTCGCCGAGCATCCCGGTCTGCGCTTTTTTAATCCGCATCGTCACGGTCCGTCCGCCTTCGTATTCACGATGGGTGACAGCAGGGGCTACAGCCTGATGTGGCAGGAAGGCGGCCCGGAAGTACGGTACGATTGGCCAGTAGACGACATGGGCGTGGTGGTGCCGCCGAATATGTGGTGGCACGGGCATTTCGGCACGGATCCGCTCGCCTTCCAGCTCGCGATCAAGCTGCGCAGCCGAAAACATCCGCTGAACCATCTCTACGACAAATCGCACAAGCATGTGTCCGAGGGCGGCAAGCTCATTCACTACAAGGATCTGGAGGAAGGTCTCAGGACCCGGATCTGGCAGACTTATGTGGATGAGTGCAAACGCAACGGTCACGAAGCTAAACCTCCCGAGGGAAAATGAGGCAAGCATGAAACATTTGGTCGGAGGTCTAGCGACCATTCTACTGCTCGCCGCGGCACCGGAAACGACGCATGCCGATCCGGTGGCGGATTTCTATAAAAGCAGGAGCATCCGGCTAATCATCTCCGGGGAGTCGGGCGGCACCTACGATTCGGACGGCCGCCTGGTTGCCCGGCATATCGGCAAGCACATCCCCGGCAATCCCACGATCGTGCCGGAGAACATGCTGGGGGCTTCCGGCCGTGTCGCTGCCAATTACCTCTACAACGCGGCGCCCAAAGACGGCACGGTCGTCGCCATCCTGCAACAGAGTGTACCGCTCGGCCAGGCTTTGGGCGAAAGCGGGATCCAATACGACGCCGCGCGGTTCAACTGGCTCGGCAGCCCGGTGCGCCCAGATGAAACGCTGGTCGTCTGGCATACGACCGGCGTCCAGACGATGGAAGACGCCAAGAAGAAGGAAGTCATCATCGGCGCCACCAGCCCGACCGGGATGAATTATCTCTATCCAAAACTCGCCAATGTATTGTTGGGAACGAAATTCAAGATCGTCACTGGCTATCCCGGCGGAACGCCTATCATGCTGGCGCTCGAACGCGGCGAAGTCGAAGGCCGCGGATCAAATCCTTGGAGTGATTGGAAGGCCCGAAAGCCGGATTGGGTGCGCGACAAGAAGATCGTCCCGCTCATGCAGATGAGTTTGTTCAAGCATCCCGATCTGCCGGAGGTGCCGCTGATGGTCGATCTGGCGCCTAACGACACGGCCCGGTCGGTATTCGAACTCGTCACCATCACCGGTGAATTAGGGCGGCCATTCCTGACCTCTCCTGACGTGCCCGCCGAACGTGTGAAGGCGTTACGCGACGCCTTCGACGCGACCATGAAGGATCCGGAATTCCTCGCAGAGGCCGCAAAGATGCAGAAGGAAATCCATCCCATTCACTGGGAAGAGATGGATCAGCTGGTCAAGCGCGTGCTGAGCGCGCCGCAGGACGCGAAAGATATCCTGAAGGCCGCGCTCAAGCCGGGCTAGCAGCGATGGGGTTAGGTTCCGCTCATCCCCGCGCAAGCGGGAATGAGCGGCGATTGCAACGAGCCGCCGCGCCACCTCGGGCGAAACCAGAAAACTGGCACGACGCATGGCCTGAGGCGCTGCGTCGTGCCCCTTACAACGTGCATGACTTGCGAAAATCCAGTAAAGTTGCGGAAGAGGTTAGCCTGATGAAAATTCTTGTGGTCGACGATCACGTTTTGATCCGCCAAGCCATGCACGGCATGCTGAGAAAGCTGCGGCGGGACGCGATGGTGCTTGAAGCGCCGAGTTCGGCGAAGGCGATGCAGGTCATCGCCGACCATCCGGACGTCAGTCTGATACTGCTGGACCTATCGCTTCCCGACAGAGACGGATTTTCGGTTCTGGCCGACCTGCGAGACCGGTTTCCAGCCATAGCCGTGGTTGTGGTATCGGCGGTTCAAGATCCTGGCAACGTCCGAAAGGCGCTCGATCTCGGCGCTCTGGGATATATCCCAAAATCCGCGCAAGGAGACGTCATCCTGAGCGCGCTGCGGCTGGTGATCTCGGGCGGGATCTATGTTCCGCCGGAAATCCTGACCCGCAATACGTCGCAAACGCCTTTCGAAAAGGACCGTCTCGGAGAAGCCCCCGGCCCGTCACATTATATGGGCCTGACCGGCCGCCAGTTGCAGGTGCTTGGTCTGATGATGCAGGGCAAGAGCAACAAAACGATCTGCCGGATCCTCGACCTTGCCGAACCCACGGTGAAAAATCATGTCACGGCTATTTTGAAGACGTTAAACGTCAGCAACCGGACGGAGGCCGTCGTGGCGGCCAGTAATCTTGGCTGGAAGCTGCGCGTGCCCTCGCAAGCAGACGGGTAACTCCTTACAGAGCAGAAGCAGGTCGCTTGCCCATAATTTGAGTAAGGGTCGCGCGAAGCGTCATGGGCTCCACTGGTTTGTGCAGCAAGGAATAGCCATTCGCCCGGGCAGCGCGAACCGGCTCTGCATCCATATCGCCGCTCATGAGAAATGCAGGGATCGGCGCGTCCAGGGCCAAGCGCAGGCGGGATATCGCCTCGATGCCATTTTTCCCATCCTGCAGATGATAGTCCGAAATGATCATGTCCGGACATTTGGTATGCTGGGCAAGCGAGTCTAGCACCGCGCTTGCGTTTTCTCCCGCAACCACCTCGCAACCCCAACTTCTGATAAGTCCGCTCATTCCCTCGAGCACCAGGCGGTCATTGTCTATAACGACGACAAGTTTTTTGTCGGAAAAACCGAGGTGACGTCTTCGCACAATGGTGGGCGCATCAGCCCCCGGCACCGCCGCAACCTGGTTGACGGTGACAGAAAAGTACGAGCCCTTGCCGACGGTCGATCTTACATCCACTGAATGCTCCAGCAGCTTGCTCAAACGATCCACAATCGCCAGGCCCAGTCCGAATCCAGCAGGCTGACGGGGGTCGGAGGACTTGAGCCGATAAAATTCGCCGAAGATATTCTCGTGCTGATCCGCTGCAATACCGATACCCGTATCCCAGACTTCAATCCGCAATTGCTTTCCGCTTTTGCGGCAACCAACAAGGATGCGCCCCCTTGCGGTGTAGCGGATGGCATTGGATACGAGGTTGAAAATTATCCTCTCCAGCAGGATGCGGTCGCTGCGTATCCAAGCTCCGCTTCCCATCACGCTCAACGAAAGGCCCTTTTCGCGCGCGGCCTCGGCAAAAGTCGTCTCGATTCTCTTCAGCAATAGCGCTACCGGATAGTCAACAAGCTTGGGCGCGAGTATGCCGGCATCCAGTTTGGTGACGTCAAGCAGCGCATTGAACAATTCGTTCATGACCGAGAGCGATGCCTGGATCCGCGAGATGATCTTCTTTCGTTCATCGGCACGATTGCGGAACTGAAGTTGCGCGACGAATAAACCGAGCGCGTGCAGCGGCTGGCGCAAATCATGGCTGGCGGTTGCAAGAAAGCGCGACTTAGCCTGCGTGGCGAGCTCAAGCTGCTGTGTCCGCTCCTCTACTTTGCGTTCAAGATTCGAGTAGGAATCTTGCAGCTGACCGGCCATCTTGTTGAATTGAGTGCCGAGCTCTTCCAGCTCATCGCCCGTGGCGATGGCGATACGCTGAGTGAGGTCGCCGCTTCCCAGCCGCATCGCGCCGGCGGTCAGGGTCTGGATCGGCACGACCATTTTCCGGGCAAAGTACAGACCGGCCAATACCGCCAAGATGAGACCGGACAGAAGCAGCAACCCGGAACGGTATAGCCGGTCATAGAGCGGCGCGAAGGCTTCTTCGACCGGCAGCTCTGCAAATACGAACCAACCAAGCTGTTCGATCGGAGCATATGCAGTCAGGACCTGCCGGCCACTCAAATCGGCTGCAACGCTGGAATAATCGGTCGCTCCGCCCGAACGCTCGGCGCGGGCAGCCTGCACATGCGCAAGGCCAGACAAGTCCGTCTTCCGAAGCACGAGACTGATGTCACGATGAGCAATGAGACGGCCGGCGGAATCGGCCAAATAGATCTGGCCTTCCTTCCCGACCTTAATTTGCCAGACCACATCCCAGATGAATTTAAGATTCACCTGCGCGACGACCACGCCGTGGTCCGGCCGTGGTCCGGCGACCGCTATGGTCATATAAGGCTCGGAGTCCCGAAGGAAATAAACAGGCCCATAGTAGGATTTGCGTGCGAGCGCCTGGATAAACGCAGGATTTTCTGAAAAATCGGCCATGCTTCCAATGACGTCCATGGCCTGACGAGATGAGCGGTATCTTTCCAAACCGCCCGCGTCGAACTGCGCAATTTCGGTGACCGGCGGCGCTTGCCGGAATAACCGCGCGACGTCAAACCGCCATTCATCCTCTGTCTTAGCCGCTATCGGCAATTGCGTTGTCCAGGTTAATTGGCCCTCGATTTCTTCCACGAACTGACCAATTTTGTTTGCCGCGGATTTAGCCTGCTCGCCCTGAATCCGGAGCAGGAGTCCCTTGAGCTCATGGTAGGAGAACCATGCATGCAGGATGCCCGTCAAAATGACCGAAAGGGCAACGACCGCGATAAGGACAGTGGCGTACTTGTGGAAAAGTCCGCTACGTGTAATGCGCGAAGCCGCCGTTGCTGTTTTTTGCGCCCGTCGATCAAGCATCTCGATAATCACGGATTTTTGTCACGGCGCTCGCATCTATTCTCTGGTTATCCGGGCGGCCGGCTATAATCTCAAGGATGTCGAAAAGACTTTGACTTAGCAATTCATTCCAGCATCAAATTGCAACCATTTCGTTGACTATGCCCGGGAGCGATGCCCGGACAACATATGATCACAGCGGGCTGCTGCGGGCGAGGCAGATATGGGGCTTAGGCGACGCGAGTTTCTGACACTTCTGGGTAGCGCCACATTGGGGGCGGCGACCTCGTCATTCGCTCAGCCTTCGAATCGAACAGCCAGAATTGGATTCCTAATGGGTCTTGCAGACGACCCGGAGGCACGAGGACGCGCGAAGGCCTTTGAAGATGTTCTGCGGAAAGAAGGATGGGCCGTCGGCCGCAACGTCACGATAGAATATCGCTTCGCGGGGGGCGATGCCAAGCGGATGCAAACGCTTGCGCAAGAGCTGGTTGCGCTTAAGCCGGACGTCATAGTCGGCCACAGCACGCCGGTCGTGAGAGAACTTGTAAAAGCCACGCGCACGATCCCCATCGTTTTCGTCTCTGTGGCCGATCCGGTAGGAAGCGGTTTTGCCAAAAGTATTCCTCGTCCGGGCGGCAATGCGACCGGCTTTACGGTCCTAGACTCCGGCATCACCGGCAAGATGCTCACCATTCTTAAGCAGATCGCGCCCGATCTCAGCGCAGCCGCTCTTATGTTTAATCCAGAGACGGTTGCGATGGGCGGCTTGTTCTATTCGAGCTCCTTTGAGGAGGCTGCTCCGGCATTTAGCGTCAAACCTCTTCCAGCAGAAGTTCGCTCACCGGCAGAAATTGAGACGACGATGGCTATGCTCGGTGGTCATTCCAAAGTCGGTCTCATTGTTATGCCGGACAACTTCACAACCGTTAACCGTGACCTGATCATCTCCCTCGCAGCACGTTGGAACATTCCCGCCATTTACCCCTACCGCTACTTTGCCGAGGCTGGCGGGCTGATGTCTTATGGCGTGGACGTCACTGATTTATTCCGACGCGCACCAGAATATGTTGCTCGCATTCTCCGCGGAGCGAACCCTGGCGAATTGCCAGTCCAGGCTCCCACGAAATTCGAGCTGGTCATCAACCTTAAAACCGCCAAGTCGCTGAATCTTCCGGTCCCAAAAATTCTTCTCGCGGGAGCGGAAGCACTCATCGAGTGACGTTGCTTTCCTGTTCGCCGGACACGCTGCTCTAGCCGATACCGCCGGTCCCGCCAGTGACAGAAATTGCGGGATGTGGCTCTTTGGATCCTGCTTTAAGCTTCTCATGAGGTCGCCCAGACCAAACTATTTTTCCGTTGATGATCGCCATACCAAGCAAAATTCCGAACAGGCCCAGCGCCATCATAATTGTAATTGGTTCACCGAGGATCAGGCAGCCGATGAGTACGCCAACGGCCGGCTTGAGATAGCCCACGCTCGCGGTAGTCAGGCTGCCAACCGTGCGGATAAGCCGGAAGTATATCGCAAAACCCAAGGCAGTCGCGACAACGGCATTGATCAACAAGGCGACAATGGCGGGAGCCGAGGGTGATATATGCCAAGGCGATTCAAAGATAAGACTGAGAGGCACGAGCGTGATCGCCGCGGCTGTCAGCATCCCTGCGGCCACGACTTCGGGCGCCATACCGTCGAATCGCCGGCCATGGATCACGCTGAACGCCGATGAAACCGTTGCGAGAATGATCGCGGCTTGGCCGATCGCATCGTGCCCAAAACCAAGGAGCGCGCTTGCGCCGGCGATTGCGATGACTCCGCTAAACCCAATCGCCGCGCCAAGAACTCTACCCGATGTCACCGGCTCATGACGCGTCCAAAGCAGGCCGATGACGCAGACGAATAACGGCGTCGTTGAATTCAGAATCGCCGCCAGCCCGCTCTCTACTGTTTGCTGACCGAAGGCGATCAGCGTGTAAGGCACGACACAGGTAATGATCCCCTGAACAAAAAGGAGTCCGACCAAGCGGCGCTCCTTCGGCACTTTATACCCTCGTGAGATCGCGATCAGCCAGAGCGCGGTCGCTGCCAGAGACACCCGGGCTGCCACCAGCGTGATCGGCGGAATCGTCTCCAGCGATATCTTCGTCAGCGCATAAGGACTCCCCCACAGGAATCCGAGCAGCAGCACCAGCCCGAGCTCTAGGAGGGGCATGTGACCCTGCGGGCGAATCGACATCAAGAAGCCTAACGCTGGATGACGGATGCTCCCACCAATGCCGCACGAAATCTGGTCGCGTCCAGCGGTTTTGGCAGCAGGCAGTAGCCGTTTCCGGTTCTTTCATCCTCGCTTGAAATCAGCGGATCCCCGGAGATCAGCAGTGCCGGAATCTCATATACGCTGCGCAAGCCTTCAATAACATCGATGCCGTTGTTCCCTTCCGACAGCCGGTAGTCGCAGATGATCAAATCAGGCCGCCGGCTTATGCCGACCAGCTGATCGAGAGCGGCACTGTAGGTTTCGGCCGTGATTACCTCGCATCCCCAGGAGCTCAAAAGTCCGGCCGTCGCTTCGAGCACCAGATGATCATCATCGATCACCACGACGAGTTTTGCATGGCGAGCTGTTTGCGTTTTCATGTTCCACCTTGCGAATTGCGAGGGCAATATCCGCACTGGTGGGAGCGAAATAAATCGGCCCGAAGTACCTATCCGAAGCTCCAAAGTGCCGCTACCCAAGCGGCGGCCCCTACTTAGGTCCTGATGCTCTCGGCCTGGGATAAGTACAAGAGTCCGATTGCCTGGCCCGCGGACTTTCAGAACTCTGTTTTGTCGCAACCCGCGACTAATGACAGGGAGAAAATCATGAAAATCCACGCTGGCGACAAAGTGGCTCGCAATACTGCAACGCAGGATGCGGGCAAGGTTCGCCTTGGCGATAGCGCACCGGTCTTCACACGGCCGATCCGCGCCGGTGACAAGGTCGTTCGCGATACAGCCACCCAGGACTCGAGTAAGGTTCGTCTTGGGGACTCAGCGCCGGTCTTTACGCGCTGACTTTTAGGTTGCCTGCGGCAGGGCCTATACTGTCCGCGGGCAACTTACTTTTTGTGCGGGTCGGTTAAATGTCTGCTGTCGATGGAGTGGAAGGACCCCTCGTCGAGTTCTTTCAGCTTGTGCCAAATGCCAATGCGCCGCGGCGTGCCGATAAATCCGTTGGCGGAGTCATACCGGCGCGCGCCTTGCGTTATTGCGAGGCCCTGACCACGGCCTCGGCCTTTGGTTGGTATATTTTTCTCCCCCTCTCCTTCAAAATTGTCTGGGACGGCCACGACATGCTGTGGACGCATGAGGCATCGGACGAATGGATGCCTCTCACGCGCGACGCCGTTCAATACCCGGGCCTTCGGGAGAGATTCGATCAATTCGCCCCGGAAGACATCAAGGGCTTTTCTCCCCCGTTTTTGACGCCTTCCATCCAGCCGGGCGGGCTGCAGATCTGGACAGGTTGTATCGCCCGGACGGCGCCGGGATGGAATCTTTTGGTGCGCGGTGTGGCCAACCTTTCGCATGGCCTGGCCTATCACATGCTCGAGGGGATGATCGAAACCGATGTCTGGTTCGGCCCGTTGTTCGACAATATCCGCGTTATCAAAACCGATACGCCCATCGAATTCAGGAAGGACGTGCCGTTCCTTCAGGTGCAGCCTGTGCGCAAGGACGTTTGTTCAGACAAATTTCTCCAGAATTACGAGGTCAAGGATCTGACGCAGCTCTCTCCCGAGAACTGGGATGCGTTCCGGCAAACCGTCGTCGCGCCCAACATCGTTGAGGATCGCAAACGCGGGCAATACGCGGTTTCCGTGCGCAAGCGCGCGGCAGTTCAGTCGGCACATCGTGTAAATTCGGCTGAATAGAAGCAGCGCCGGCCATCGCCTACTAGCCCTTTGCGCGCAGCGTGGTCAGCGGTTCGACCAAAAGGACACCACTGCGACGCAACGGAGCGTCCAGATGTTCAGCAAGACCCGAAGCCGTTTCAGCCCGTCCGCCGGGTTGCTACCTCCGAGGGCGAGCGGCGCATCCAGCGAACTCGGCATTTCCCCTGGGCACTGGCTCCTGACCGCAGGGCTGATATAAAAGCTTGTACCGGTGATTGCATGCATCCGATGCCAGGCGGTACTTTCAGCCCGAGCAATTGGTACGTCTGTATGATGTCGAATAATAATTTCCAATGCCGTAATGCTTCCGCAGAGGGTGCTTATGAAAACCAACCAGCGGGAATATCTTCTTAAGATGACGACGGAGTTGGCTAAGCTGTCCCGCGCCGAGGGTTTCGATTTCCTCGCCTATTTACTTGAGATGGCGGCTCGCGAAGCCGCCTCGCCCAACGCCGGCACGGCCGCCGCAATTAGCCCCGCCCTCCCCGACGCTTCCTACCTACGCGAACAAGCGACTCGTTTTATCCGGCTGGCGCGCGAGCATCGGGAGCTCCCGGTTTCTCACGATCTGGAAATAATCAGCGTAGAGTTGATGGAGAAAGCCGCTCAGCTCGACGGATTTGTCGCCGGATATTCTGGGCCACAATAAGTCGGTGCAAAGCAGATCTAACGGTCGCCGCGGTAACCGACGTCTATCTCACGCTCACGCACCCATCTTTGAATAAGGCCTTCATCTTTTCATCACGCGGCTCAGGAGCCCTCGTTCCGTGGGCGAAGAATTGTGCAGGCGCAGGCACGCGAGCCCGCAGAGCGACATCGCTCGCGAGTCCTCGGTGATGGGAGCGGAGGGCTCTTGGTGCCGCAAGAGGGATTCGAACCCCCCACCCCGTCATTACGAATCTTATTCTATCCAATTCCTTGGCATTCCTCGGCTTTCCCTGAGCGGTAGAAGTCCGCTTGTCACAAGGCTTCCTCCTCCTACGCTAATATAGGGACTTTCCCGTGCATGCCGTTTCGGTGTTGCCCCGGTGTTACCCGACCGATCCAGCCACGCGAGGCCGATGACCCACCAGCGGATAACTAAGCGAACAGTGGACGCCCTCGAA